>JAURHZ010000002.1 GCA_030833025.1 Armatimonadota bacterium | reverse complement strand
GACATCAGTCTTCCATAGGAGGTCATACCACTGCTTGTCCGCGACTTCGATTCGCCGCCAAAGAGGATAGAACTCGCCGGCATTTCCGGTGTTTGGTGACATCCCGTGACCGGTGACCATCGTTCGGACCTTGACGGCGGCCGTTCCCGAAGGAACATCAATAGTCTTCGGCGTCACAGCCTTTTCGAAGGGCTGCTTTGCATAGCCAATAGGGTAGTTGCCATTCCATAAGTTGATGACCTGTACCGGCTGAAGGCCATCTGTGCGCTTACCGGCATAAAAATCAAACGCCACGCTCACGGTCCAGCCCTCGCCGTATGTCTCACAAAAGACTTCCAGCTCGGCATCTCCTGTGAACAATGGCGTCAAATCACTGACATCCACAGCCCACTCCCACGCACGGCGGTATGGCGTGATGTACCGAACGAGCTCATAGGTCTGACCATTTTTGTGGTGTAAGCGAATCGATGCAAACCTGTCCCATGCATCCAAGCCTCGCGCCGTTGGCGCAAGTGTCAGCGTCAGAATTGCCCTGCCTGCAGTTACGGCATTTGATGGAAACTGCACTTTTTGACGAATGACATGCTTTGATGCGTCATTGACAACTTTGTCTACAGCCACCAGATGCGATGCATTGACTGGAGCTACTTTGCCATTCTTGATGATGGATGTAACGGATACATTTGCAGTCCCGGCGACACGCGGGTTTGTTGTCACCGCTGCGCCATGGACAAAGAAGTGGTCGTAAATTTTGTGACGTCCTGAGCGGATGCTGATTTCGGCACCGCCTGGAACATGGTCGATCTCTACCTCGATACGAACGCCAAATGGGTTTTGCAAATCCTCATCACAGAAGCGATTCGCGATTTCCCGACCATTCCAATGGATGGAAATCTCACGCTGAGGTCGATCATCGATGTTACCTGCCGGGCCAAACCAGACCTCGCGCATGCTGCCAAATGGGCGTGGATTGTTCGTATCGATTCCGATTCCTAGGACACCGGAGGCATTGGGCTCCACCGGGTCCGCGACGCTCACGCCTGCCGGACCGTGGATCACTCCGAAACCATCTCCCGCCGGCTCAATCACGGCGGTCAGCGCATAGCGAATGTGCTTTGGTAACGCTTTCTCTGCAAACGCAGATGACAGCAGCAGCGGAAGGACCATCATGAGAACGACGGTGCGGGAAAGCATGGTATTCAGCATGGAGTCAGTGTACCGGAGCCCGCAAAACACCCAAACCATCACTTTGCCGTGGGGGCATCGGTATACTTGGAAGATATGCGACCCACTCTTGTGCTTTTAGCAATAACCGCGACATGCATCCTTAGCGGCTGTTCACCAGTCATCTCGGACACCTTGCTTTCTCCCGCTGAGCGCCGTGGCCGCTCTGTCGAGCATGCACGCGCCGCTGTGAAGGCACAGAAGTCCGGAAATCTTGCGGAGCTAAAGTCTGAACTGGATGCCGCGGTTGCTGGGCGTGGCGGGGATGCACGTGCGCGTGCTGAAATCGGCCAGTTGATGCTGGATTTTGGCCGGCCCGATATGGCCATCCAGGTCATCGAACCTGCCTACAAGCTGCCTGCCGCCAAGGTGACGCCCGCACTCTGGAGCGTTGCGTGGAGTGCAGCTAGCAAGCTGGATGACAAAGCACTCGCCTCAAAGGCGCGTGCAAACGGGATTGCTGGTGTAGATGGCATCCTGCAAATGCTCGAACGTCCGGCAGCGGGAGACCGCGACAAGGCCGTCCTGATTCTGATGTCTCTCGATGCCATTGATTTCCTACAATCCAAAGCCGTCAACCGGCCTGCGGATGCCATCAAGCTTGCTGAAAAGCTCGTGGTTTTTGCAAAGCAAAGCCCCTTAGCGCTTTCGCGCTGCGCTCTCGCGTATGCAGAGCTTTCCGGTACACCGAAGGACTTGGACAAAGCCATCACGCTTGCCGAAGATGCCCTCCTCTTCGCACGGGAACAAGGCACCATTGACTCGGTTGTCGTGCGCCTGAAGGACACACTGGGTTGGGTCCACCTTCTCCGCGGAAGGCCACAGGATCTCGAAGCTGCGCGTCTGTTCCTACGTGAAGTCGTGGATGAAAATCCTGAATCGGCGACATCTCGCTACCACCTGGCAAGAACATGGGAAGCACTGGGACTCCTTGATCGCTCTATCACCGAATATCAGCGCGTTTTGTCCCTGCGCCCGGATGACTCCGAAACAAAGCAGCGCCTCAAAGTGCTCAAATCACTCGGCGGCGAGTCTAGTGGGCCGGTGAAATCGCTTTCTCCAGCAACCACGGGTCAATCTGGTCAATAGGCGCTCGCAGCCCATCTGTCATCCGACCGAGAATGCTCTGAGGCCTCGATGTCCCGTGATAATCAGAGCCGGCAGTAATCGTTAGTCCTAGCTTGACAGCCATTCGCGTTAGGCGCTCAGACTGTACCGGGGTGTGCTCGGGGTAATAAACCTCGATGCCATCCATCCCGGCATCCTTCAACACCGTGATCCGTTGCTCCAGAGTTTCATGAGCTTTGAGTCTTAGCAGCATCGGGTGGGCGATGTAAGCGCGGCCACCGGCTGCATGAATAATCGAAATACCTTCAGCTGGTGTGAGGCAATCCACCGGCATATAAGCTTTGGCATCATCCCCGAGGTAAGCCCGGAACGCATGGTGCATATCATTACAATGGCCACTGGCAATCAGCCACTGCGCAAAGTGTGGCCTGCCGACAACACCATCATCCGATGCATACTTACGGACATCATTGATGTCACAGGGCATCCCTAGCTGCGTTAATCGCCCGGCAATCAGCGCATTTCGCTCATCCCGAGCGCGTTGCACACGTGTCAGCGTGTCGCACAAAGTGGCATTCTCTGGATCGATGCCAAGGCCCAACATATGACACTTCCCAGGGGCACCGGAGCAGGATAGCTCGATGCCACAGATTAATTTCGGCATAGATGCCGACAAAATATGACATCCTTCACGCACCCCAAACGTGGTGTCATGGTCGGTTATCGCAAGGTGTGTCAAACCCATTGAACCTGCCTTTAGGAGGAGCTCAAGTGGGGTGTCTGAGCCATCCGATGCCGTTGTATGCGAGTGGAAGTCGATGCAAATCACACCTTTGTATTATCCACACCAAAGGGACAATGGGTACAGCAAATGCATCACCGTTGATGTAATGGACATCGCAAACCTTCCCACAGAGACCCCAGAGATGATTCCCGACGTCGCTATAAGCGCTGCCGGACAGTTAAGAGAGCTATTGGCATCCGGTGCATCACCGATTTACGTGTCCGGGCATACCGGCATTGGAAAGTCGACGGTCGTCACCGATGCTCTCTCCGGGTACCAAGAGGTTGTACGTCTTGTGCTCGACGGGGTTTTTACTTCTGAAGGCTTGCTCGCACGACTTGCCCTTGCAACGGGCTCGGCAACACTCGATGAACACGATGTTCTCAAGCGTATCGAGAACCGGTCTTGTGTTTTGGTGGTTGATCAGCTGGATGATCTGATGACGGCTGGGCGCACAGATGCCATCAACCTCCTCAAGATGATTTGTGCCGTACCTGGTGTCCGTGTGGTTCTCGTTGCAGCGGTTCCCCTCAACATCGATGTCGCCGCTACGATTGAAGTCAGTGGAATCCCGCTCGAAGATGCACAGACAATGATTGGTTCGCATGTCGCATCTACGGCGGTGGACGGACTCTACGGAATCCCCCGCATTCTCAAAATGGCTGCTCCACTCGCACAAATCGATGCCAACAGTCTGTTTCATAGCATCAGGCGTGAGGTTGCAACAATGCCTGTTGCTAACGGTAGGGCGATGAACACCTCCCGTGCTGTTGCGACGCAGGTTCTTCGCCGGTTGTCATACGAACACAAGGATGCTCTCATCCTGCACGGAGTGCTGTCAGCATCTGCTTGTGGTATTCCTGCCGGCATCATGGATGCCGCATTGACTCTGGAGCAGCGCTCAAAAGTCCTCCAACTGCTGCTCGATTCTGGTGTGGTCGAAGCCCAAGCGGGGCGCTTTATCGCGATTGGTCAGAGCACAGAAGAAAAGCGTGCGGTTCGATCATCTGATGTCTTTGAACGCCTAATGAAAGCATCTGGCGATGCATGCGAACGGATGCTTGATCTCATCGCAGGCGGACATCATGGTCCGGATGCCATCCAATGGCTAGATGGTGCAGGCTGGTATATCGCGATGGCGGTTCTCTCCGATGGAAGTGCAGCGGGGCGTCAGCTGCGTCAAGCCGTTCCACGGTTACTGTCACACTGTGGATGTCAGAAGGAAGCGGATGCACTTGCAGTCCGTCTGCAGTCGAGCGGCCAGTACATTTCCGATGAAGATGTTGCATGGCAGACGCTCCACTTGGTTGAATCTGGGCTTCGTCGGTCAAAAAATCGTCCATTGGATGCCTTACTACCGATTTTTAGCAATGAAACCTTCTCCAATGTGCTGCGGGCTACGGCAGGGATGGTTCTTGCAGATGCGTACCTGCATCAGGATAAGCCTGAGTTCGCTCGTCAGTTGGTAAGTAAAGTGCTCGAATTTGGACACCTCGATGCGCGTACGGTTGCAAAGTGCTACTGGCTCCAGGCACGAGCAATCCGTGCACGAGACGGTGGCGCTTGCTCCGTCGAGCCATTTGTAAAAGCCCATTCGGCTGCACTGGGGGCGAATGACCTCCCAATCGTAAGCGCCTGTGCTGTGGCAATTTCTACCATCCATGCCGGTAATGGAAATCCACGGGCCGCAGCAGAAGTATTAGTTGAGTCCTATGGACTTCTGCGCGAATCGGATGATGACAAAACCAAAGCCATACTCCTGAGGCGGGTTGCCCGTGTGATGGAAGGCACTGGGGAACTTGAGCAGGCGGGCATTGTCGCGTTTCAAGCCTACACCCATGCGATCACTGCAGGGTCCGTTGAGCTTGCGGCTACGTTATGTCAAATGATGTTGGTGTATGCAGTTGAGTGTGCAGCGGTTCCAATGGCGCTTGCGGCATCGTATTTGTCGCAGCAGCTTCGGATGGCGCCAGGTAGCCCGGTAAGCATCATGTCGACTCAGGTCGGAGCGATGGTCGAAGTTCTACAATCATCGGACATCGATCTGGGAATGCCACAGAGTACGGGGGAAGCCATGGACACTATCGGTAAACAGGTGGATATTTGGAGGACGCAGCTTCGGTTGGAGCGTGGCGGGTACAGAGCAGCCTAGGAATCACGCCAACTCTGGACCGATGACGTGCGCATCTGAGGATGTCTTCGGTCTACAATAGTGCGTGAATACTCCAGCTATCCGGCGCAAGCCGATTATTTCCGACCTTTTACGTTTCAAGACCGCGGCTGATCCAAGAGTTGCTCCCGGCGGTGCGAGAGTCGCGTTTACAATCAAGGCCATCGATGTCGCCGCGGACAAATATACGCAGCAGATTCATGTCTGGGGCCCGGCGGCCGGTGATACCAAGACGGTCCGGCAGTGGACACATGCTGCTGCCGGGGCATCTGGCCAGACATGGTCACCGTGCGGAGAATGGCTTTATTTTGTATCGGCCCGCAAGGATGACCGTGCAGCTGTTTATCGCATTAATGTGCATGGTGGTGAGGCAGAGCTTGTATTACTTCCTGATGCCGGTGCACTAGGTGAATGGGTTCTTTCTCCATGCGGCGGCAAGGTTATGTATACAGTCAACCCAAAGGATGTCGCGGCTGAGCGCAAGGCAGCTGCAGGGAAAGCCGATGTAAAGCCTCTTCCGCGGGTGATCACAAAGCTTCACTACCGGTCCGAGGGGAGTGGGTTTATCAGCGCCCGCAACGCTGATGTCTTTCTCCTTGACATTACGACCAAGGTCAGCACACCTCTTCAACATGGCTTTGACCGAACCCCGAGTGACTTAGTTTGGTCGCCATGTAGTGGCAAGATTGCGTTCAGCATTAATCTCTCCCCAGATCAACAGCGCTTGTGGGCTGATCAGGGCCTCTATGCATTCGATATCTCCGAGGGTACGACAATCCGCCTCACAGAGCAGGAGGGCCCTAAGAGCAGCCTCGCATGGAGCCCGTGTGGTGGGTTTATCGCCTGGGTTGGGCATGCAGACCGCAATGAAACCTGGGGAGTAACCAATGAGCATCTCTGGGTGACAAATGTGGCGAATGGTGAGAGCATCGACTGGATGTCAACGATGGACATCACGGTTGGCGACACGACGCTTGTAGATGTTTCCGGGCGTGGCCAAACCGGTCCAAAGTGGTCGCGGTGCGGTCAGAAAATCCGGGTTGTGGTGAGTGACAAGGGTGTGATTTCCCGGTTGACGATGACGGGGCCGAACACAGTTCTGGATACCCGTCCGAATGTTGCGGCTTTCGATGTAGCGGGTCCAGATCATACATTTCTTGAGGTGGGGTGGGACAACGCTGGTGTGATCCGCTTCCCGGATGACAGCGTTTACGACCCCAATGCTGAGCTCCTGGCTGAGCTTGCGTTGATTGAGCCAGTGGAAATCTTTAGTAAGACGCCGAGTGGCCATGATGCGCCAGCATTTGTTCTGAGACCCGCCGCTGATGGTCCAGCTCCGACGCTGGTTTACATTCATGGTGGTCCGCACACGATGTACGGTGCTCAGAATATTTTCTTTGAGTATCAGGTTTTGGCAGCGGCTGGGTACTGCGTGATCTATCCAAATCCACGCGGTAGCAAGGGGTATGGGGAAGCTTGGACGATGGCCCTCAAGGGCGATTGGGGCGTTCCTGCGATGGAAGATGTGATTGCTGGTGTGGACGATGCTATTGCGCGTGGCTGGGCGGATGCCGAGCGACTTGGAGTTGTGGGCGGTAGCTATGGTGGCTACCTCTCCGGCTGGATCATCGGGCAGACGGATCGCTTTAAGGCGGCAGTTCCTGAGCGCGGTGTCTATGACCTGGTCAGCATGGCAGGCACGACGGATTTCCCATGGCGCGATACCGACTACTTCCCGGCGGATACCTGTGGTGATACGGCTGCTTATTGGGAGCAAAGCCCGCTTACGTATGCGGACCGTGTGGTGACTCCGACGATGATTATTCACTCGGAAGGTGATTTACGTTGCCCTGTTTCGCAGGCAGATCAG
Organism: Armatimonadota bacterium; assembly: GCA_030833025.1. Lineage (GTDB taxonomy): Bacteria > Armatimonadota > Armatimonadia > Armatimonadales > Armatimonadaceae > CAIRTT01. Next base: position 22,585 of record JAURHZ010000002.1, on the reverse strand, counting down.
TACTTCCGCGCGATTAAGTGGGCTGATCGTACAGATGTGATCTTTGTGCGCTACGGCACGGAGTCGACCCATGAGCTTTCACGGGGCGGGGTGCCAAGCCTGCGTGTGGATCGCCAAGTGCGGATACACAGCTGGTTTTCAAAGTATCTTCTGCAGAAGTGATGTGTCATCGGGCACCAATTCTGTGTTGATGTTCGTAACGTGATGGAATCCGGGATTTCCTGGTTTGTGTTTTGAGAGGATGAACGAGATATGGACAGAATGATTCGTGGGATTGAGATCAGTGTTGCGGAGCTTGAAAAAGAACTCGTAAAGCTGGGTGAGCATGCAACATGGAGCCCTCTTGACAAAGGGCGTACAGCTGTTGATCAGGTTGCCGAGTGTGCTTTGATCACTGACTGGGTTGCACAGACACTAGAGGATTGTGTGATTGCTCCTATGGACTGGGAAGCCTATGGCACTACAAAGGCATCGCTCGATACGGTTGAGAAAGCGCTTGCTGCTTTGAAGCCTGCAACAGAGCGCTGTGTGGCTGCAATGCGTCAGCTTCCGGCTGACAAGGCCGATGATGTTGTCGAGCTGCCTTGGGGCGAGAAGTATACGCTTGGAGAGCTTGCAAATATCGTGTGGTGGAACAATACGTACCACAACGGCCAGATTTGCTATATCCAAACGTTGCTGGGAATCTAGTCAATGCTACTCGCCGAAGTGCTTGCTCAGCTTGAGGCTGCCGGCTCCGAGCAGACCCGTAAGACCTATGCCCGGCATGGCATTAAGGGTGAGTGCTTCGGTGTGAGCTACGGCATCCTTGGTCAGCTGCGTAAGAAGATCAAGGTAGATGATGCTCTGGCGGTTGAGCTGTGGGCATCTGGGAACCATGATGCGCGGATTCTTTCCTGTATGGTCACAGATGTCAAATCTCTGACGCGTGCGCGTGTTGAAGCCATGGTCGCTTGTATTGACAACTATGCGCTTGCGGGTGAACTGGGTGATTTGATTGCCCGAAGTCCATTGTTGATGGAAATCCACGATGCTTGGCGTAGCGATGCAGGCGAGTGGCGGTCGGCGATTGGCTGGCGGATGGTGAGTGCGCTTGCGGCTAAAGGGGATATTTCCGCAGATGTAGGTCGTGCTTATATCGCTGAAATTGAATCAGGGGTGGGTATCGCACCGAACCGGACGCGCCTTGCGATGAACTCCGCATTGATTTCCCTTGGCGGCTATAACAGCTGTCTTTATGAAGATGTAGTTGCGTGTTCATGTCGTGTGGGTCCGATTCAGGTTGACCATGGGGATACGGGGTGTAAGACTCCGGAGCCTGTGGCCTATATGAATAAGGTGCGTGCGCGCCTGAAGTAAGTTAGCCTGACGCGTTTAGGTCGTTCAGCCCCCCGGTGCTCCGCACCGGGGGGCTTTTTCGAGCCTCCACTCAGGTTTGAAAAGTCTCCACTTAGTCACCACTGACATCCACTTAGCCTCCACTGGTCTCCACTTGGAATCCACTGAATTAGTGTTTTCTAGCTGTTTTCCCCACTTGGTGTGTCAAATTGCTTGAATAAGCCTCCACTCGGGCTTCATTAACGGCATGATTTTGCTGGTGGAGGCTGGTGGAGGCTGGTGGAGGCTGGTGGAGGCTGGTGGAGGCTGGTGGGGTATTACGCATCACCGGCGCTCACCAGCTGACGAATACCATGCGTGACCGTGACCTCCCGCGGAGTCTTTCCTCTGATAGCGGTATAGTCTGGCGCCATCGAACGCTTCCTGTATGTCGCCGCAGAAAGAGGAACCACCTGCTCAACCTGCAGACTTGCACCCGCACCCTTACGCCGCAAAATCCCCTCAACAAAGATGAGCGGTGTGACCAACAATGTGGCCGTACACGTATTCAGGGCATCCCCCGCACAAATCAGCTGCAAAATCCCTGTTTCATCTTCCACAGTTGTAAAGAGCACCGGATTTCCACTCCGCGTTGGCGGACGGTGAGGCCGAATATTCAGACCCGCCACACGAATTCGGGTTCCACTACGCACATTCCTGGCATCCGCTGCCGTCAGCGCCCCATAGCGCGTCAGGCCATCACGCAGCAATGCCATCGCATGGCCACCCGGTGAAATACCCGTCACACGCCATGTCCACTCATAGCGCTGCCACTCATCAAACTCAGTCATCCCATGTGTAATCGGTGTCTCTATGGCATGGTCACTGTAGAGGTTGACCTGATGCCGCTGCCCACGCAGCTGGTTGGCAAGCGCAATCGTTTCCTCAAGGCTTAGCACAAGCCCCCGGCGGCGCATGTCCAGCGTGTCAAATGCCCCACAGAGGATGAGATTTTCAACCACATCCCGGCGAAGAGGGACCCGTATACAAAAGTCCAGCAGCGATGTAAACGCTCCTCCTTGGCTTTGTGCCAAATCAATCCGCTCACCTTCCTCCTTGCCAAGCCCAGTGATCAGATTCCAGCCAACCTGAATCGCGCCTCCAACAACACGTGTGTCCGCACGACTTGCGTGGATATTGACATTCAACACATCAACCCCACGGCGGCGCGCCTCCGCAGCAAGGGAGTTGACGTTGTAGTAGCCCATCGGCTGATGATTCATCAGACCCGCAATAAACTCCGCCGGGTTGTGTGCGAGCAGATAGGCGCTGCGGTAACCCGTCAACGCAAATGCCGCTGCATGCCCCTCAATAAATCCATAGCCGCCCCAGCCTGCAAGCTGTGACCATAAAATCGTGGCTGCCTCAGCGGTGAAATCTGGGTGTAGTTCTGCCACCGCATTTCGAAACTGCTGCTCTGCATCATCCAATGTGTCCAGCTTTGTGTGCTTGACCAGGTCTTTACGAAAGCGTTCAGCACGCATATGCGGCCAGCCAGTCATTGCAGCAATCACCAGATCAACCTGCTCCTGAAACACAATGCAGCCATAGGTTTTGGCCAGGATAGGCTCCAGAGATGGATGAAGGGGATCGATACGCAGCCAGCCATTTCGGGCCCCGACAAATCTCTGAACCACATTGCCACGTACCGGCCCCGGGCGTATCAATGCCACTGCTGCCACCAGATCTTCAAAGTTTCTTGGGCGCAGACTGACCGCAAGGGAAAGCTGTGCTGCCGACTCAAACTGAAACACACCAACCGCATGGCCGGATTGCAGGACACGGTATGTGGGTTCATCATCCATCGGGATGGCATCGTAGCGGAAGCGCGGCTCATACACCTTAATGGCCCGCTCAGCATCCGACACAGCAGAAAGCATCCGCAACGCAAGGACATCGAATTTGATTGCTCCCACTGTCTCGGAGTCATCTTTATCGAGTGTCCAAATCGGAAGCACACCACCAGCCGCCGGGATAACTGGAGCGATTTCCATTAATGGCTGCCGGCTCACAACCACGCCGCTTGAGTGAGATCCAATATGCCGCGGGAATCCAGCCACACGGCTGCACAGCGAAAATAGGAGAGCAAAGCGCTCACGCAGATGCCCATAGGCCGCAAGCTCTGGATACTTGCCAAATGCTTCATCGATTTTCTGCGCACGCAAAAAGTGATGTAGCCGCTTTGCCAGCCACCCTACGGCATCTTCAGGAAGTGACAGTGCCTTGCCCATCCCACGAATTGCCGACCGCGCAAGAAACGTATGAAATGTACAGACACGCGCTACATGTGCATCGCCATACGTGTCACGAATAAATGTAAACACCTCATCCCGGCGGTCACTGGGAAAGTCGACATCGATGTCCGGGGTCTTCCCCTCATATAAAAAGCGCGCAAAGGGGAGCCCACGTGCAATGACATCGACATCGGTGAACCACAAACAATACGCCACACAGCTGTCCGCCGCCGAGCCACGTCCGGCGCAGCGGATTCCACGAGCGCGTGCCCAGGAAACAATCCGATGCACCATCAGGAAGTAGTCTGCAAACCCAAGGGTACAGATCACATCGAGCTCGTGTGCGAGGCGCTTCTCAACATCCGGTGAAAGCCCACCCTTATCTGTGATGCCATAGCGGACCCGTGCCCCTTGCCGAACAAGGGTATGGAGCTGACGCTGCGGATCGCCATCCTTCCAAAGCGGCGTCAGGACTTCCCCAATAGGTAGGACATCGTTGCAGGCATCGGCGATCAGCAATGTATTCCGACAGGCATCTGGGAATGCGGAAAACTGCTGCAGCATAACATCCGCCGGCTTCAGCCAGCGCTCATGGTTAATGGGCGTTAGACCACGCTGTAAACCCAGCGGCGTCCCGGATGACATCGCCCGCAGCGCCTCATGTACTACCGCATCCGCTTGGACCCCATAGTGCACATTGTTTGTCGCAACCAGCGGGATACCCGTGTGGTTGGAAAGTTGCGCTAGCGTCCGCTGGAGCGGGAGGCTACCAGGTGTCCAGTCATCCTGTAACTCGATGAAATACCACGCACCAAATGCCGCCTTGCAACGCTGTGCTAATGCAAGGGCATCTTTGTAATCGCGCTGCCGTATCAGTGTTGCCACCCGCCCACGGGAACACCCACTCAGGCAGGTAACACCATCCGAGTGGGCTAGCAGGCTCTCCCAGCTGCAACCAGGCGTCCGTCTGCCACCCAGCGCATGCGCCTGACTCAGTAAAATGCACAGATTTGCATACCCGCCGCGGGTTCTCGCAAGCAGCGTTACATGGCTGCCATCCTCCATGGTCAGCTCCGTACCAAGAATGGGCCGGATGCCATACTGCCGGCACAGCTGAGTAAAGCGCACCGCTGCACAGACATTGTCATGGTCTGTCAGAGCCAGAGAGGGCATCCCCGCCTCCGCCGCCAGTAAGACGAGCTGCTCGATGTCTGTTGCGCCATCCAGCCAGCTCCACGGGCTATGGACATGCAGATGAACAAATCCCATGGGCTTAATCGACCATCCCTGTTAAAAACCATAAATCCCCACGCTGCCTCAGCTCAGCAATAGACCATGGGGTGGTTTCAACGCGGTAGACGATGTCATCTGTGGGGCCATCGAGGGTGCTTCGCAAAACCTGCTCCTCCCGCCAGCGCTCGTGGATAAACCGGATGTCATATGCCTGATGCGATGCATATCTGCACGTACGCTCATAGTGTGCAGGGAGACCTACCTGGTCAAGGCGGACATCTATTCGCTCCAAAAGTCGCGTGCCAAGAGGAGAAATCCAGCCATCGGATGCCCGGGCACTCCCTACAGTCCTGCCACTCTGAAGAGCAGGTTGCCCTTGCCGGGCGGTGAGGTAAGCGGCAGCCGAACGAAGACGCCGAGCCCGCTCCGAACCGGCACGCACATGGCCATCCGTGAGGCCATCATGGATGTCATCCGTGACGCTCGCTGGACTTCCAAACAGATCAAAGAGTGTGCCCTGCGCCGCCGAGCCCGCCTCAAGACGCAGCGCACTCAGCGCAATTCCACTCAAGGGGCCAAGGGGGGGGAAGCGCCCCCAAAGGCGCCGCGCCGCCCGCAGTAAAGCCGCCGCATCTGCAAGGGGAGCCTTCAGCGTTGCCTCCTGCCGATGTTCACCACCATCCTGGTCCACGACAACCACAGCCAGAGCCTTTGCAAAGACCCCACGGCGCTGCAGCGGCTGGCTGATGACCTTTGTCAGTGCATCCAGGATCTGCACAACCTGCTCCTGAAAACAACACTCATCCCCCGGAGCAAAGCGCTGCTGCTCAGTAAGGGAATCCGGGGGCCAAAGTGCTTGGACAGGACTTGCATCATTGCCGACAGCCCGGTCCGCAAGACGGAGGGCATCTAACCGTAGCGACTTCGGAAGACGCTGCGGCGTAACACGGATGACATCCCCAAGCTTTGTCACCCCCGCCTTCCGGAAGCGCTCCTGAAGTGCTGGAGATAATCCAAGGGAAATATCCGATAGCTCAATGTTGCCCAGAGTCAGCCATGCATCCGATGCCTGTAAAACTGCCGTTGCATACATCGCATCTGGAAAGGGGCGCCTGCACTTTCGCATCGCATGAAATGCCAGCCACTTCGACCGACCCGCTCCCGCACGCACTGCACACCCGAGAATTTCCGCAAGATCAGCACCTAGTGTTTCTAGCCACGCCTCCACCGGGATGTCATCGAGGTGCACATAGCAACGCTCAAGGCCATCCGGTTCGACATAGCACGACTCAATGGCAAGCCTGTCCCACGCCTGCTCAACCGCTGCACGCACTGCTTGAGGGTCATCCGGATGCACACATAAACCAGGACAGAGCGATCTGGCTGCTAGAATTGTCTGACCACTTCGGATACCACTTGCAGCTGCTTTTGGGCAGGCTTGATGGACCGTTGTGGTATCGGTTGTGATCACCAATGGGGTTTCGGGGGTGATTCCCTGGATACTGCGGGCGATACGCAGACGGATTCCACGCCAGTCGAAGCAAGTAATCATTAAGTGGGTATTTCCAATAGAACAGTTGTTTGTATGACTACTATGCTAGTGGGTTGCTATCCGGAAATCAAACAATTGTTTGCTGGTTTTTTGAAGCATTGGAAATGCAAAAAAGGGATGTCTCTACAGACATCCCTTTCGTGTTAAATCCCGGGTGGGTATCAGATATACGGCTCAGATGTATATGTCTCAGCGACACGCCGTGACCGGCGGAAGTAGATATCCCACGCACCACAGAAAATCTGTTCCAGCACAACCATATAAAAAATACGCAGCTGGAAAGGAGACAGGGTTAGCTGGGATGCGGCATCGGAGGAGACCGGCAAACCAGGCAACGCCATCGGAACCGGACCTGCAACAAAGAACAAGGTCATCCAGATCGCCGGGAGGATAAAGCGTCGCAGCTCGAGGTGACGCTCCGCATAGATACGCCCCTTTTGGTCGCCCGTCAGGACCTTGTGGCCAACCACAACGCCGTACGCATGGAAGAGGAGCGCCGCCGCAGCTTCAACCAAATACGGCACCACCCCTGCAGTAATCTTAAATGTTCCAGCAGTCGCAATCTGTATCGCAAAGCCATAGACCGCGAGGCTAACAAATGGGATTGCATACAGGAGGCCACCAAAAATCGCGATGCCACCTGTTGGGACGACACGCACATTGGATGAACGATTTCTGCGCTCAGCCAGTCGTGCTTCAATACGCGAGCAGACATCGTTTATCTCGGCATCTTCTGCACGGCGCTCTGCAGCGGTACGGCGCTCAGATGCCACACTCGGCGTTGGTGCAGGCTCAGGCTGTGACAGCGCCGCGGCGGATTGGAATCCTACAAAGCTTTTGTCCTCTGCCGCGACTGGATGCTGCACAACCGGCGCAGCGACAGGAACCACTGCATCAGGAACGACAATCTCAGCTGTAGCAGCAACCTGTTGTACGGGTTCAATCACCACTTCATGCTGCACTTCCGCTGTCACCGGAACGAGCGCAGTCGATGGAACGACAGGCTCAGGTGTTGGCTCGAGTGCTGTATCTTTACTAAAGAAAGCTTCCAGACCCGCAGGAATCGCTGGCTCTGGAACCTCCTCAGTCATAACGACTGGTTCGACAGGAGCGAGTGGTTCGACAACGGCAACAGGCTGCACATCAACAGTATCGGTGGTGAGTGTCACACTAGAATCGACAACCGTAAGCGGTTCAGCCTCAGGTACCACGAGAGCTGGTGCAGAATTGTCTTCTACGTTGCTGACGCTTTCCTGAATGACTTCCGGCGATGTCTCTTCGGAACAAACATCGGATGCATTCGTACTGACCGTCTCAGTAACCGGTGTAAGCGGAAACTCAGCTGTAACTAAAAAATCTGCCGCGGCATTCAGCTCCAAAACAACACTTGGGTGCATGGCTTCAGGGGCATCCAGCTCTACATCTTCAGCCACATTTGCATCAAGCACAGGCTCATCATCTGAGAGGACACTAGGGAATGGGCGCTCCTGATAGTCAACGGCGACTTTCAGAGGAAGGATGGCATCCACAGAGGACAACCTGTCCATGTCCATATCAAGATTTAGGGGTGCACGTTCACTCGGCCAGTTCGGAACATCGGGGACGCCTGTACCACGGGCATGCGGAATATCCGGACCAACGACACTGTCATCCCATTGGTGCGCAGGATGCATTGGAGCCCCGACGACTTCCATCTCCTGCGGACGAATTCCTTGGGAAACGGCGATGGGGGAGCTGTGAACAGTGTCAAGCTCTTCCTCAGCTGGGTCCTGCTCTCCAGCGAACATTTGGTCAAGCGGAGTCCCTTCGGATTCTTCCACTTTCCAAGCACGATCTGTCGCAGAAATAAGGCCGGCGCTCAGGAGCTCCTGAAGCTGGGATTCCGTAAAGGGTCCCAGTTTTCTATCATTCTTTAGCACAAAGTACAGCATTCGGATTTACTCATACCGCAGGGTCAAGCCCTGTGTTGGCACGAAACAAAATCATAACACGTACCGTGCCAAACGAGGGCAGGGAAACACAGTACAATCACCCGTTTTAGGTGATTCTACGACTACTTCTGCGTAAGGGTTCTGCATAACGGCATAGTTCATCAAGCACCAGACGCTATCCGGTGCTCGGCAATAAGCCGCATATACATCTGACGTATGTGCGACACCATTTCTGCGACGGTTGGCCGAACCGGGGATGCCAGCGCTTCGCCTGACATTTTGTGGCGTAAAACATCATCACTGACGATACGTAAAAGTGCTCCCGCAAAGGCATCGAGCTCAGGAGGGACAACCAGTGCATCGATGTCATTCCTTACAAACTCTGCCGCGCCACCACCAGTAACCGCAACGCACGGAAGGCCACAGGACTGCGCTTCGCCGAGAACCAGTCCCTGGGTTTCTGTAGAACTTGGAAATGCAAAGACATCCGCCATCGCGTAGTAATCCACCAGACCCTCACGTGAGACCGGCCCAACAAAATGCGTCCGCCTGTCCATCCCGAGTTCCGCCGCAAACTCAGCCTGCGCATCGCCATCCGGGCCACCACCAACCATCACCAAGTGACAGTTCTCAGGCAACCGGGCAAAGCTCTCCAGTAACAACCGGCAGTTCTTTTCCCATGCAATCCTGCCCACATACAGGACAACACGGTCATCTGGTTGAATACCCATCAGCAACCGCAGCGCATCTGCACGCTCTGCATCCACAACCCCAGGGAGAGACACACCTGTCGGGTGCACTTCCATCGGACATGGCATTCGCATTTCAGTCCGCAGCTGGTTTTCTGTATCTTTGCTGGGCACTGTCAAGAGTGCGCATCCACTGTAGAACTGCGTCAGCACGGTTCGCAGCCACCAGCGGCTAACGGGAGGTGGGAAGGGCGAGTAGTGAATGTACGAAAAGTACAGCGTGTGAAAGGTTGAGACGTGTGGCACGCCCAAACGCCGTGCAAGCCTGTGTCCGTACAGTCCAAGTCCAAATGGGTGATGGGAGTGGACGATATCGACATCGATGTTATCCAGCCGGTGAGACAGCGGTCCATACGGAGGATAGGCGAAGGGGTTTCGTGTATTCCATGGGCTAACCCAGCTTGGGACACGCTGCACGTAGGGCGGGTCGAGGTCAGCACCCGGCATATCGGGACAGACGATAATGACGTCATCCCCAGCTGCCATCAGCTCATCCGCAAGCGTCCGCACACTCGCCGTAACGCCATTGACAACCGGATACCAGCTTTCCGTCAGGAGCGCGATTCTCACTTGGCATCCCTTATCGCAAGCTGCGCACCAACTGGGATGTCGCAAAGAGCATCCCCGGATGTCTCTAAAATTCCAACAGAGCCGGTCGGAGCCAGATAGACCTTATTCGGGATGAGTGTGACTGCACCAAGGCTTACATTTGCAGCCGATACCCAAACACCCGTCATGTGAAAACGCATCCCGAAAGTATGCACCCCTACGGATGTCGGTATCATCACTACTCCGTTCCACGCCTGTGGGAACGCATGGCGTCCGATGAGCTGTTGCCACCAGCTCTTGCAGACCAAAAGGTGTTCCGACCTGGGTGCACCATCGCACCACAGCTGCTGCATCGTGTTACGTGAGATCGTCTTGTCCCCCACTTTTACCAAGCCGGGTCTCAAAGACTCGCATCACATCCGAGACACGGAAGCGCCTATGCTTACCAACTGTCCTTCGATGGACCAATGTCCCAGCCTTTGTCATCCGGCGAACAGTCGCATCACAGACATCGAGGAGCTGCGCAGCTTCATCCAGTGAGATCTCATTGTCCAAGATTTTGATGATAGTTTGCTCGCGGGTCGGGTCTGTTGTCGGGGCTGAATCGACGAGACGACCGTTCATTTGATGAACGAGAATTTGAATATGCCGAGGGACTGCCTGCCAGAGGCGTAGGGCATCTTCGTAGGTTTCCGGGATTTCAGCTGGAATGGATGCACTATCTGCTTCCAGCTCAAGAACTCCCTGGCGGATTTTCCCACCTGCGATGGCATCGAACAGCGTGGTTGCAGTGATAGCAGGTTGTGATGCCGGCGGGGTGGCAGGTTGTGCCTGTGGCACCACTGGCGCTTGCGGTGTAACCGGGCCTGGGTTATCCAGCTTGGCGGCTGCTTGGCGCTGCGCTTCCTCGATAGGCATTGTCACGCCATCCACGATGACGTAGCGTCCCCGTGTTGATGACTCTCGAGGCGTGCCCGTGGTGACACCACGTGCCTTCAGAAAGTCTTGATATGCATCCATTGCCGGCATCGTGTTAGGTACCCGTGTCTCCGGATGATTCTACGCCATCACGTCGCATCAGGCAGAATCAACATGGCATCCCCAAAGCTGAGAAACCGATAGTCATTAGCTAAAGCGACTTCGTAGGCTGATTTCATACCATCGATGCCGAGGAGGGTTGCGACGAGCAACAGCAGGGTTGATCCGGGCTGGTGGAAGTTTGTGAGGAGTCCATCCACGCTCTGAATTTGCTGTCCGGGGTAAATGTAGATGTCTGTATCGCCATCGAATGGAGCAATTCGGACACCATCTGGTGCATTGCGGGCAGCGGTTTCGAGCGCGCGAAGGCTGGTGGTACCGATAGCGATAACGCGTCCGGTGCAGGCATTGACTTTGTCTGCGGTTTCTTGGGTCACATGGATGTATTCCGCGTGCATCGGGTGTTTTGTGATGTCATCGGTGCATTTGATTGGGCGAAATGTCCCAAGGCCTACGGAGAGGAGAACGCGTGCGGTTTCGATGCCATTTGCGGCGAGAGTCTCGAGGAGTTCTGCGGTGAAGTGCAGGCCCGCGGTTGGTGCGGCTGCGCTCCCAGGCACACGGTTGTAGACGGTTTGGTACCGCTCACGGTCATCCAAGTGTTCGTGGATGTACGGGGGGAGGGGAACGCGTCCCTGTGTTTCAAGTGTTTGGCGAGTTGTTTCGGGGTCGCCATGAAAGTGTAAGACCCGGATACCTTCTGTGAGGATGTCACCGACCGTGCAGGTGAGGTTGGTATCTGCAAAGTGGAGGGTATCACCGGGGCGTGCGGCCTTACCTGGGCGTACGAGGGCTTCGTATGCGGATGGCCCGCCGGGGAGGTGAGGGCCAAGGACGAGTGCTTCACGGTAGCCGCCGCCTGGACCTTCTCCAACAAGGCGTACAGCACTCACGCGCGTCTCGTTTATGACCAAAAGATCCCCGGGTTTCAGCAGCTCGGTGATCTGATGGAAGATGAGGTGTGAGTGGGTGCCGGTACGCGGGTCGACGTGCAAAAGCCGCGCGGAGTCGCGCGGCTCAAGCGGTGTCTGCGCGATGCGGTCATCCGGAAGGATGTAATTAAACGCATCTAGTCGCATGGATTAGTCCAGGAGCTCACCATCGGAGAACCAGAGTGCCATTTCTTCAGCTGCGGTTTCAGGAGCATCCGAACCATGGATAAGGTTGCTCATCATGTCGCAGGTGTAGTCACCACGGATGGTTCCAGGGGTGGCGTTTACTGGCTTGGTGGCGCCGATCATTTGGCGGCAGAGAGCGATTGCATCGTTGCCTTCCCAGACCATAGCGACAACAGGGCCGCTGGTGACAAAGTCAACGAGCTCACCAAAAAATGGCTTATCGGAGTGCACAGCGTAGTGTGCTTCTGCTGTCTCACGGGTCGGGACGACCATCTTGAGACCAACTAACCGCAGTCCGCGGTTTTCAAAGCGGCGGATGATTTCGCCGGAGAGCCGACGGGAAACACCGTCGGGCTTGACCATAATGTATGTGCGTTCCATTTGTTAGTGCGCTTCCTCGAATATCGCCGCTTGGTCGCGGCAAACCGGGAAAGTTTACCGCGCCTTCAGGGAGTTTTTACATCCCCAAAGGCGCAGCATGCACAATTACTTGCCGGTGACCTTCTTGAAGATCTTGTCTTGATCCTTCTTGACGCCATCGACACAGCCTTGGCAGCATACCTTGACAGACTTGCCAGCATATGCCTTGTTCTTGCCGCTGTACTTGACAGAGATTGGGTTCTTGCCAAGTGGCTCGCCCATAACTGGGCATGCGGTCTGCGCCTTGGTTTGCGCCATTGCGATTGCTGAGAAAGCGGCTGTGACTGCGACAGCCAACATCATTTTGTTCATAGTAACCCCTCCTGAACAGAGCCTTACTCATATGAGGTGACTCTTATACGTAAGTCTACCGTAATAATCTTGCATTCATCCCCATGGAATTCGCCACAGATTTAGTTTATTAACAAGTAACCATCTAGTTAGCTTTGACCAGCAAAATGCTCAGACAGCTTCCATCGGCACAAGTCAACCTAGACGAACTTGGAATTAGGGCAGAAGCTCGCGACCAGACTTGTGCGGCAAATTTAGCAATCGCTTCGCACATATAGAATTAACGTGGTTATTTTTCATCAAACTGCGCCGCGTGAACACGTTTTAACTGCTGAGGACGTATACGCGTGTAAATCTGTGTGCTGGATAAGTCTTTGTGGCCGAGTAGCTCTTGAACCACACGAATATCCGCGCCATTTTCCAAGAGATGGCTCGCAAACGAATGGCGCATCATGTGAGGCGTAGGCTTAACACCGACCATCCCCGATGTTCCCAGCTTGTCAAACAGCCTCCGGATCGCTCGGTCCGACAAGCGGCCTCCGAAACGATTTAGGAAAAGAGCCGCTGTCGGTTCTCCCGCGGCGGCGAGCAACGATTCACGGCCATCCTTAATGTAGGTGTCAAGGGCTATCAGGGCATGCCGGCCAAGCAGCGCAAAGCGCTCCTGTCCTCCCTTGGCATGACGAATCCGTAGCGCACCTTCATCACTGCCTGTACGAAATACATCCTCAACATCAAGGCCAATCAGCTCACCGGCCCGGATACCGCTGGCATAAAGACACTCTACGATCGCTCTGTCACGCATCCCGGCCGGCGTATCATCGCTTTGGACATCCAACATCGCGCCGATAGCCGCTGTATCCAGCGCCTTTGGTAGCGGCTTTCCACGTTTAGGGACATCGACATCGGTAAATGGATTGCTCCCTGAAAGTCCAGATTGCACCGCCCACGTGAAAAATGTTCGCAGTGATGCCACTCGGCGCGCAATGGATGACTTTGCGAGGCCATCCACTTTCGTCATATGGCTAATCCACAAGCGTGCCGTTGGTGCATCGATTGTTAGGACGGATGCCCGCTGCGTTTCCGAGAGATATGCAACAAATGACCTTATATCCGCGCGATATGCGCGCACCGTGTGTGGCGAAAGCTGCCTGAGCCCGGCGAGATGGATACTAAACGCATCCAATGTTGGATCTATCTCGAGCGGCTTCAAGCCAACATCTTACTTCACATGAGGTCCAGGCAGGCAGGGAGATAGTTGCGCCAAAGCTGATTGCGTGAGCTGGCTACATATTGTGTTATGCCGATGTACGGTGTGTAGCGCGGGCGCTTGGGTGCGCGCATCAGGCGCATCCCAGACTTCTCCAGAAACTTGTCAGCCTTTCGCGTATTACAGCGCTTGCAGCACGTCACTAGGTTTTCCCATGACATATCACCACCATGGCGGCGCGGTTTCACGTGGTCAATGGTCATGTCCTTGCCACGCACACCGCAGTACTGGCAAGTGTAATTATCGCGTGCGAAGACACTTTGGCGGCTGACCTTGAGCTCTGGCATCGGACGTCGGATCTGTGAGCGTAGTTTAACCACCGATGGCGGCCCGGCGACCTGAGATGGTGCATAAAGCGCATCCGGGGTTTCCTCATCTGCTGTTGTGTGCAAGACATCCGCCTTGCCCTTGTAAACGAGAATGAAAGCCCTGCGTAAATTACACACATTTAGCGGTTCATAGTCACAGTTAAGAACAAGAACTTCGCGTCCCATTTATCCATCGACCTCAGAAATTGATGTGGAAGTTAAACACAAAACCCCCGGCGCAACGCGCACGGGGGCAGAATCAGCCAGACACAAGACTAACTGGAAGACATCGGTTCTTCGACAGAGATGTCTCTCAAGATATAGCACACGTAGTCTGTGTGGATACAAGATATGGTCTTATACCACATTCAGGAGAGCTACGTCATTCAAGTCCCGTGTAGCGCCTCGGGACACGCGGTGAGAGCCCGGATGTCGGCCACTGCACGGGAACATCCGCCCACGATGCGAGCGTTGCAACCGTAATCGATGCCTTGCCTTCATGGCCGATCAGGGTTACCCAATCGCCTTCGGATGCATCCGGGATATCAGTGACATCAACCTGTAGCTGGTCCATCGAGACCACACCACAAATTCTGGCATGCTGTCCCCGTACGAGAACCGATGTCTCTTGCGAAACGCGACGTGGATAACCATCTGCGTAGCCAACGCCAACCGTTGCGATACGGGAATCACGTTGTGTCACAAATGTTGCACCGTAGCCGACCGCATGTCCGGGTGGGAGTGTCTTTATGATGTGGATACGTGCTCGCCAGGTGAGGATGGGGGTGGTTGGGAAGCTGATTGTGGGGTGTGGGGCGATGCCGTAGATGAGTGCCCCTGGCCGATGAAGGATGGGGTTGCGCAGCGGGGTTGTTGCGTTATCTGAAAGCATTCCCGCCGAATTGTTGATGGAAATGACTGTGCTATCGCTTGCAGCGCCGATACCTATCAGCGCTTGGATGTCCTTAATAAAGGTTGCGTATTGGGCTTTTTGTGATGTGTCATCGGGGGCGTCTGCGGATGCCAAATGTGTTGCAATACCACCGAAACGCAGTGGGGTTTTGCTTTGCGCTAGGGCTGCAAGGGCATCGGGCATGAGGAGACCCTCCCGTCCCATCCCAGAATCGAGCATCAGAAAGCAGTCCTCCGCCTTTCCACCCGCATCTAGGAAGGCATCCAGAAAAGCGGTACTGGACACATACGGTGTCAGGTGTTGGTGAACGCAGAGTCTGGCTGCAAGGGGTTCGGCCGGGGAGAGGACATGGATGGCAGTTTGTAGGCCACACCCGCGGAGGAGCTGGCCTTCGGCTGGAGTTGCGACTGCGATTGCTACTGCTCCGCCACTTACCGCTGCACGGGCACATGGGACAAGTCCATGGCCATAAGCATCGGCCTTAACAACCGCGCAAATTTGCCCATAGTGCTCTGTGAGGAGACGGACATTGCCACGAAGGGCAACAAGGTCAACAGCGGCGAATGTTCTTTGGACATCCGCCGCCGATGCGGCATTCACGTCTGTCAGCTGACGGTGACGACGGTGTAGTGTGTGGTGAAGCCATTGACGGTGATAGCGACGGAATCGCCTGCCCGGTGGCCCATCAGCTGCTTACCAAGTGGGGATGCAACGCTGATTTTGTTGTCATCAGGATCCGCTTCGTAATCGCCCACCAGTGTGTATGACTCTTCCGTGTCGTCATCTGTGTCACGCAACGTCACCACAGCACCAAGCCCGATGGTCCCTGGTGCGTGGTGGTCATCTTCAACGACTACAGAGCGCTCAAGCATCGTTTGCAAGTCTGCAATCCGCCCTTGGATAAAACCCTG
The DNA here is from genome assembly GCA_030833025.1 of Armatimonadota bacterium. Classification (GTDB taxonomy): domain Bacteria; phylum Armatimonadota; class Armatimonadia; order Armatimonadales; family Armatimonadaceae; genus CAIRTT01. The sequence continues at coordinate 6,691 of JAURHZ010000002.1, read as the reverse complement.
TTGGCGTTTTGAGTCCTGATAGTCAAAGTTTTCGGACAGGTCACCCAGGTCACGTGCTTGACGGATACGCTCTGAGAGTGCCGGCATTTCTACGGTCTTCAGTTGTTCCAGCTCAAGTTCTATTTTTTGTTTGCCACTCGGCGTCAACACGAAATCTGCCATGATTGCTCCACCAAACGTATGTGCTTTTGCGTGAACCAGTGCGTTATTTGGAACGCGTGGTGCGCGAGTATACACGCGTACTTTTCTGTTGGCAACACAATACCCTTAACTGACCGTTATTAACCTTGACGGTTTGTGCTGGCGATGGTATTTTGAGGATTCGTGCCACACTGTGTCATTGCGGGTATTCCTGTGACTTTTGACAGTAGTGTGACGCGGGAAACAGCTGTAGTCGTCGGTGTGGGGATTGAGTTGCGACAACCTAGCACAACTTGGTGTCGTACGTCAATCAACTGCATCGTCAGATGATAGATGTGCCCGACCTGGGAGGGGTTCAAACTGGTATGGAGATTCAGCATTCGGCAAAGCGCGCGCAGCATGCGGCCGGCATTCCCAACCTCATTCAACTTCAATTGGATTCGTTTCGTTGGTTTCTTGAGGAGGGATTGCAGGAACTGTTCCTATCGTTCTCTCCGATTCACGATCACACAGGTGCGATCACGATTGAGTTGATTGACTTCACCCTAGGTGAGCCAAAATACACACTTGAGCAGTGCCGTAGTCGTGATGTCACATTTGAGTCCCCGATTAAAGTTCGTGTTCGTCTGACGACGGCGCACGGCGAAGTCAAGGAATCCGAGGTTTACCTTGGTGACCTTCCATTGATGACGGAAAAGGGTACGTTCATTATCAACGGTGCCGAGCGCGTCGTTGTGTCCCAGCTTTCCCGTTCCCCAGGCATTTACTTCCGTGATGAACTTGACCTCACGCTGAACTGGCAGTTCTCTGCAACCCTAATCCCATCCGAGGGCCCATGGGTTGAGATTGAGACGGATACATCCGAAGCTGTCATGGTCCGGATTGGTCAGAACAAGAAGTTCGCTATCACGACGCTTCTCCGTGCCCTCAACGACCCAAGCCTTCAGAACGATCTCGTTCGTGACCGCTTGCTGAGCCAGGATGAGCTCGGTGGAGTCTTTAATGTTGACTTCCGTGAAACTGTCGGAAAGACGCTCGCTGAGCACGTTGTCGACGATGTGACTGGCGAAGTGATTTTTGAGGCTGGTTATACGGTCCAGTACGCTGACCGCGCAAAGTTTGTTGAGCTTGCCGGTGGTGAAGAGAACCTGCGTAATCACCGCTTAAATGTTCGTTTTGAGGATCCTCAGTACGAAACCGATGCCCAGATTCTAGAGCGTTTTGGTACGCGTACTGACTTCACTGCTCCGCGTGGTGGCACTGATGAAGAGCGTGAGCTCTTTATGGCTTCCATTGTTGATACCTATGCCCTGCAGGACTTCGTGTCATCTGCCGGTAAGGTTGTGGCAATCCCATATCAGCGGGTTGACAAGACGGTCGCTAAGACCATTTTGGAGACACTTGAAGCGGAAAACAGCGATGGAACCGTTAACCTTCTGGTGGTTCCAAAGTACTTGAATGCAACACTTGACATCGAAGAAGCAAATGTTGTCGATGCCAAGTCCGCGATGTTTGATATCCACCGCAAGCTGCGACCGGGCGATCCGCCATCCGATGAATCTGTACGGACAATGCTCCGGGGTATGTTCTTCGATGTTCGCCGCTACGACATGGCCAAGGTTGGTCGTCACAAGCTGAACAAGAAGCTGACAACCCTTCAGATTCCACACAAGGTCCGCTGGATCACCCGTACGGATATCTGTGCGATTATCGACTACCTTATCGGTATGCAGGCTGCTGCCCGCGCCGATGGCCAGGATGAGTCGCGCTCACGCTTCACCCCGGATGACATCGACCACCTTGAAAACAAGCGTGTTCGCTCTGTAGGTGAGCTTCTCTACTCCCAGCTCCGCATGGGCTTCCTCCGTATGGAGAAGGTTGCCAAGGAGCGTATGACATCGATGGACTCCGATGACATGCTTCCACCACTTGTCCTTTCGGTCAAGCCGGTGTCAGCGGCTATCAAGAGCTTCTTCGGGTCATCCCAGCTTTCCCAGTTCATGGACCAGACGAACCCGCTTGCTGAAATCACATCCAAGCGCCGTTTGTCCTCCCTTGGACCAGGCGGTCTTTCCCGTCAGTCGGCAAAGCTGGAAGTTCGTGACGTTCACCACTCCCACTACGGCCGTATCTGTCCGATCGAGACGCCTGAAGGACCTAACATTGGTCTTATTGGCTCGATGGCAGTGCAGGCACGTGTTGACCAGTTTGGCTTCCTTGAGACGCCATACCGCAAGGTCATCGATGGTCGTGTAACACGTGACCTCGAGTGGTTGCCAGCGGACAACGAACACCACTACAAGATTGGGCGTGCCCCACTTGAAGAGGACATCAACGAGGATGGAACATTCAAGTCCAAAACCGTTCAGGTTCGCTTCAATAGTGACTACCCAGTCGTATCGACCGGTGAAGTGCAGTTTGTGGACGTCTCTCCACAGCAGCTGGTTTCCGTCGCAACTGCGATGATTCCATTCCTTGAAAATGACGACGCAAACCGTGCACTTATGGGCGCGAACATGCAACGTCAGGCTGTTCCGACGGTTCGCCCTGCGGCTCCTCTCGTGAAGACGGGTATGGAACGCAAGGCTGCGGTCGACTCGGGAGCGGTTATTCTTGCCAAGCGCAATGGAACCGTCCACCGTGTTACTAGCAAGGAAGTCGTTGTCAAGACACCACGTGGTGAGTTCGACCGCTACCCACTGCTCAACATGGTTCGCTCCAACCAGGGAACCTGTATCACGCAGCGTCCAAAGGTTGACCTTGGACAGGTGCTGCGTCAGGGTGACTTGATTGCGGATGGCCCATGCTGCGACAAGGGTGAGCTCAGTCTTGGCCACAACGTCCTCGTTGCGTTTATGCCATGGAATGGCTACAACTACGAAGATGCTATTTTGCTCAGCCAGCGTCTCGTAAAGGATGATGTTTTCACATCTATCCATATCGAGAAGTATGAGCTCGAGGCCCGTGATACCAAGCTTGGCCCTGAGGAAATGACGCGTGACATCCCGAATGTCGGCGAAGATGCCCTCAAGGACCTTGATGAGGATGGAATCATCCGTATCGGTGCTGAAGTCCGCTCGGATGACATCCTGATTGGTAAGGTTGCCCCTAAGGGTCAGGGTGAGCTGACGGCGGAAGAGCGTTTGATCATCGCAATCTTTGGTAAGAAGGCTGAAGACACCCGTGATGTCTCTCTCCGTGTTCCACACGGTGAGAAGGGTAAGATCGTCGACATCAAGGTGTTTAGCCGCCATAAGTATCGCTGCCGTGTCTGTGATGCTGAATTCAACTTCTCCAAGAAGCCTGATAACGAAGATTGTCCAAAGTGCGAGGCTCGTGCTGGTCTGCAGAAGCTTGCAGGTGATGATGGCCTTCAGCCAGGTGTCAATAAGCTTGTCCGTATCTATATCGCCCAAAAGCGTAAGATTATGGAAGGCGACAAGATGGCAGGACGCCACGGAAACAAGGGTGTTGTCTCCAAGATCCTGCCTGAAGCCGACATGCCATTCCTTGCGGATGGAACACCGGTTGACATCGTTCTGAACCCACTTGGTGTGCCTTCCCGTATGAACATCGGACAGATCATGGAAACCCACCTTGGTCTGGTCGCGAAGGAGTTTGGCGTTCAGTTCAAGGAGCCAATCTTCGAAGGTTCAACCGAAGCTGAGATTCTGGCAGAGATGGGACGCTACGGACGTCGTCGTCGCCGTGAAATGCTGAATTCCTACCTCCGGAGTGATCTGGAAGTGGATGTTGAGCTTTCCGATGACGATGCAGATGTCGAGGACCTCCTTGCGACGGTGCGTGCTGCACTTGTTGAACTCGATGCCGATGAGCTTGAGCGTGTTTCTGAGATTCTGGCCGGCCCTGCGGTTGGCGAGACGATTCCACGTAACTACGCATACGACCGCCTCCTGGAATCCCTCCGGGATCGTGTCTGGGCACGTGTTGGCTTCTATGACAAGACCTGCAAGTCCCAGCTACGTGATGGCCGTACAGGCGAAGACTTCAAGATGCCGGTCACGGTTGGCCGCATCTATATGCTGAAACTTGCCCACCTTGTGGATGACAAGATTCACGCTCGAAGTACTGGTCCTTACTCGCTGGTTACACAGCAGCCACTGGGTGGTAAGGCACAGTTTGGTGGACAGCGCTTTGGTGAGATGGAAGTTTGGGCACTTGAGGCCTACGGAGCAGCGTATACCCTACAGGAGATCCTGACGATTAAGTCTGACGACGTCATCGGACGTGTGAAGACCTATGAGTCGATTGTCAAGGGTGATGCGATGCTTGAGCCTGGTGTACCTGAATCCTTCAAGATTCTCGTCAACGAGCTGCAGTCGCTTGGATTGAAGGTGACCGTCGAAGATGCGAAGGGTGATGAGATTGACCTTCGTGACAAGGATGAGGACTACCTTGAGGATGAAGCACAGCGCCGTAGGGCACAGCTTCGTCAGCGAGATGAGTTTGACGCACTGCCTTAGTTAGGCTGTGCTCGGTCATCGATGTAAAAAATGGCCGTCACTTCGGTGGCGGCCGCAGGTCCGAAGCTTCGGACCGATGGTTCGCGATAAGGATTCGTAATGGCAGACGCAAGTACATTCGACAAGATTCGCATTGGTATCGCATCCCCAGAACAGATTCGCACATGGTCACATGGCGAAGTCAAAAAGCCGGAGACGATCAACTACCGGACGTATAAGCCGGAACGTGATGGTCTTTTCTGTGAGCGTATTTTTGGTCCTACCAAGGACTGGGAATGCCACTGTGGCCGCTATAAGAAGCATAAGTTCAAAGGCGTGGTCTGCGACCGCTGCGGCGTCGAAGTCACCCGGAGCAAGGTCCGTCGTGAGCGGATGGGGCATATCGAGCTTTCAACACCTGTGTGCCACATTTGGTACCTCAAGGGTGTACCAAGCCCACTTGCGCTCATTCTTGACATGACTCCACGACCTCTTGAGAAGGTTCTTTACTTCCAGAGCCATATCGTCACGAGTGTTGACAAGGCTACGATTGCCGCACGTATGGATGAATTCACGCGTGCTGTCGATGAAGAGTCGGAAGCAATTCGCGAAGAGCGTGATATCGCAATCCGTGAATACCGTGAAGAATCCGCAGAGGAAATTGCAAACGGTCGTATTGTCGAAGATTACGAAGATCCTGAGGCAGAACCGATCCGCGAACCGCTGACTGAAGAAGAAATCATTCAGATGCAAAAGCGTGTGGAAGATCGCGTCGAGCAGGAAGCAAAGGATGCGGAAGACCGTATTACCGAGCTTCGCCAAGCGCTGGACCTCATGCCGAACATCGACAAGAAGGCGCTCATCGATGAAGATCAATGGCGTTTGATCGAAACCCTCCTTGATGTCATCGCTAACCGTGTGGATGAAAATCTCTACACCGTTGTCGAGGCTGGCCAGGGCGGTGCGGCTATTCGTAAGCTGCTTCAAGAAGTTGACCTCGATGTCGAACAGCGCAAGATTCGCCAGGACATCAAGGAACTTCAGGAGCAAGCCCGTTTGCGTAAGGCTGCCCGTTCCGATGATGCCCCCGGTCCGAAGATTGTGCGCGCTATCAAGCGCCTCGATGTCTTCTCGGCATTTATAGATTCAAAGAGCCGCCCTGAATGGATGATTCTTGACTGTGTACCGGTTATCTCGCCTGAGCTTCGCCCGATGGTTCAGCTTGATGGTGGACGTTTTGCAACGTCTGACCTCAATGACCTTTACCGCCGTATCATCAACCGTAACAACCGTCTGAAGAAGATTCAGGAAATCCGCGCACCAGAGTCGATTGTCAACCACGAAAAGCGTTTGTTGCAGGAAGCTGTAGATGCGCTTATCGATAACGGACGTCGTCAGCGCCCGGTAACCGGTTCCAATGGTCGTGCACTCAAGTCGCTGTCTGACATGCTCAAGGGCAAAGAAGGCCGCTTCCGTAAGAACCTCCTTGGCAAGCGTGTTGACTACTCCGGACGATCGGTTATCGTTGTCGGTCCTGAGCTCAAGCTGCACGAGTGTGGTTTGCCAAAGGAAATGGCACTTGAACTCTTCAAGCCATTCGTGATGAAGACGCTGGTTGATAACGGTTCGACGAGTAACATCAAGACCGCAAAGCGGATGATCGAACGGATGCGCCCAGAGGTCTGGGATGCACTCGAAAAGGTCATTAAAGAGCACCCTGTGATGCTCAACCGTGCACCAACCCTGCACCGCCTAGGAATTCAGGCATTCGAGCCAAAGCTCGTGGATGGCAAGGCTATTCAGCTCCACCCACTAGTTTGTAAGGCATTCAATGCGGACTTCGATGGCGACCAGATGGCTGTTCACATCCCGTTGAGCTCCCATGCACAGGCGGAAGCCCGTGTCCTGATGCTCGCAAGTCACAACTTGTTCTCACCAGCAGACGGTTCTCCAATCGTTTCGCCACAACAGGACATCGTCCTTGGTGCGTTCTTCGTAACAATGGACAAGTGGGACTCGGTTCCTTACGCAGAAGCAAAGCAGGCTGTGGGCAAGGTTGTCTTCGATGACATCTATGAAACCTACCA
>JAURHZ010000029.1 GCA_030833025.1 Armatimonadota bacterium | reverse complement strand
TGCGAATGGGGCAGGGCCCAATATCCATCGATGTTATGGCAAAACGGCGGAGTTCCAATCACCAACACAGTGTGTCGTTGACCAGTGTAAATGCTGGATTTAGATAAAGTGTACAAAATAAATATACTATGTATAATCGGAGTACCGCCGGCCGCAAACCCCGACGTTTTTGATAAGGAGTTTTGCCATGAATTCGCGTAAAAACGCTGCATTCACCTTGATCGAACTATTAGTTGTCATCGCGATTATCGCTATCCTCGCTGCTATCCTTTTCCCTGTTTTCGCACAAGCACGCGATAAGGCCCGCCAGACCAGCTGCCTCTCCAATATGAAGCAAATCGGTCTTGGAGAGCAAATGTACGTACAAGATTACGACGAAGTCCTACCGCGATTGCGTCTGTATAACCTGAACTATGCGTCTTTTGGTCCAGGGAAGTGGGCATATGGCATTCAGGATGCCCTTAAGCCATACATCAAGAATGATGATGTCTGGAAGTGTCCATCTGACAGCATCGTTCGTGATGACTGTGATGCAACATTTGGTAAAGCTATCAGCTACTCATTCACCCATTACCGCAACACAGATGAGTGGTTTGCGTTCGGATTGCATCCTTACTACGACACCAATGCATCCCTTAGCCTTGCATCCGTAGGTGCTCCAGCCGACACCGTAACTGCATATGAGCTCTGGACATCGGCATCTTACACAGAAGGCTACGCATATTGGCGCTATCGTACCTACGAAGCGGCTGGTTGGGCAGAATACCTCACCGGGCAGAAGTTCCCAGTTTGGCCAAAGACCGTTACTGCAACATGGTGTTCGGCTCGACCTGGTGCCATGCGCATTAACCTGGGTGCACATCAGGCGAAGGTCAACTACCTCTTCGCCGATGGCCATGCCAAAGCAATGACGCCTGAAGCCCTCATGCCATGGCCTTGGACTGCTGCATCCGTCGCATCCCGTGCCGCAGCCGGACAATCAAACCGGAACATGCTTCACTACGATGGACAATACAAATAAGCCATGGACGAAAAGAAAAAGATGATTCTGGCGGCCATCGGAGTTGTGGTCGCAATCGCTGCTGCAATATTCGTGGGTTCCAAGACGCTTACTCCTGAGAAGGAAGTGATTGTTGGAAGCCTGGATGGCACAGGCCCAGGCGCAACCGGTCCCGTAAAAGGGATGAAGGATGGTCAGCCAGCGGTTGGCGGTGAGAATCAACCTCCTCCCGCTAATGTCGAAGGTGGTCGCGGACAATAACCCGCGTCTGAAACCATAAATAACAGGCTCTGGTGATAAACATCACCGGAGCCTGTTTGTTTTACGGGTTTTGATTCCATACAATGCACGCGGAATGCGCCTAAAACGATTGTCATTGCATGGATTCAAGACCTTTGCCGATAAAACCGTCATCGAGTTTGTTCCAGGCGTTACGTGTATCGTTGGACCCAATGGTTCTGGCAAGAGTAACCTCCTCGATGCCCTTGTCTGGTGTCTCGGCGAGCAAAAGGCGAGCACTGTTCGTGCGACGCGAAATCAAGATGTTATCTTTGCTGGATCATCCAAGCGTAAACCCATGGGGATGGCAGAGGTTTCCCTCACAGTAGATAACGAAGACCGCTTTTTGCCACTCGACTTCAACGAAGTTACGGTTACTCGTCGCGTCTATCGTGATGGAGAATCCGAATACTTCATCAACAAGACAGCCTGCCGCCTCAAGGACATCGCAGAGCTGTTTTTTGATACGGGTGTGGGGCGTGGAGCTTACGCGATTGTCAGCCAATCTGAAATCGATGCGATTCTTAGTGCAAAACCCGAGACACGGCGTGAGCTTTTTGAAGAAGCGGCAGGCATCAAGAAATATCGTGTGCGGAAACGAGAAGCTGAGCGCAAGCTAGAAAATACTGAGGCAAACCTCATCCGAGTTCGGGATATCCTTGCCGAAATCAGTGGACAGGTCGACCCTCTACGTAAGCAAGCGGAGACAGCACAGCGATTTATTGGGCTTTCTGAACGCCTACGTGAAATCGAAGTTGGAGTTCTTGCTGCAGATTACACTCGGCTGACTACGGAACACACCGGGCTGATGCAACAGGCTCGTGAGGCAGCGGCCGAATCTGAACAGATTGGCCTTGAAATCATTTCTAAGGAAGATGAAGTCCTTGCTGCACGCCAGGACCTGTCTGCGGCAGAGAAACATCGGGATGATACACGCCAGCAAGTCAGTGAGCTGCGCACCGATGTCCAGAACATTCAGTCTCGCATTGATATTGCTGCCGAGCGTCGAAAAGCAAGCGAAGCGACGATCGCCTCACTCGAAACGGATATTGAGGCCACTGAATCATCTAGAGAGCAAATCCTCGAAGAGCGCACAGCTAAAGATACGGCTGTTACGGCAAAGACGTCGCTTTTTAATACTGCTACGCAGGACCTCCAGCGTGCCGACCAGAGTGCCCGGGAAACCGAGCAACAGCTCGCTGCGATTGTGCGTGCACTCGCCGGACAAGAAGCCGACTACATAGCCCTTGCACGCAAGCTTGCAAGCCAGAAATCCGAACTGAAAGCCCTCGAGGAGCGCATTGCACTTCGGAAGGGCTCAAGCCAATCGTTGCAAGGTAAGGTTACCGAGCTCAAGGCTGAGGTTGAGAGCTCCGATGCATCTATACGTGGTGCTGAGGAGCAGGTCATATCTCTAAAAGAGACCGAGGCAGCCCTTCGACTTCAGCTAGAGACATCACGGACATCTACTTTGGCCGATATCGTGTCCCGCCGTGAAGAGGCATTCAGAACGGGAAACGAACTCCAACGCAGCATCGCTGGGCTTGAAAGTCGCCTGATGGTGCTCGAAGAGACGGAAGCGGCACTCGAGGGCTATTTCGCAGGCGTCAAAGCGGTGATGCGTGGGCAGGAGGATGGCGATATCGAGGGGCGATTTGATGTCTTTGCAGATGTTATCCGTGTCCCAGAAGATTATGAAACCGCCATCGAAGTTGCCCTTGGTGCATCCCTTCAGGACATCGTTACAGATACCGAGCGCAACGCCAAGGCTGCAATCCGCTGGTTGAATGAAACGCGGTCTGGCCGAGCAACGTTCTTGCCATTGGATCAGCTCCGCGATGTCCCTGTGCCGGATTCCCTTCGGCTCGCTAGCCGGCAACATTCGGGTGTGCTGGGATCTGCCGCTGACTTGGTTGAGTATGACGCGGATGTCGAAGTGGCTGTTCGGATGCACTTATCGCGTGTGCTGGTTGTGGATGATTTGGATACGGCAACCAGTGTCAGCCGGAAGATTGGGCGTGACTGGGCGCGTATCGTAACGCTTGGTGGTGAAGTCGTCGTTCCAACGGGAGCTATCACGGGTGGGCGTGCTGGAAAACAAGGGCCTAATCTCCTTGCCCGAAAGCGTGAGATTGCGGAACTTGGCGAGAGACTCGATGGCAGTTTAAAACGTCTTGATTCCGCACGGGCATCGGTAGAGCGCCTTGCCGAAGAGGAAGGCACATTGCGTGGACAGCTTGCGAAAATCGAAGCGCAGCTCAATGAAACAGTAGCCAGTGTCCGCGGCGCACAGGCAGGCGTCTCGGCCGCAAAACTTGCTGCTGAAAAAGTCGCGCGTGAAGCAAAAGCCCACGAGCAGCAGCTTCAAACCATCATCAACCAGATTGCTATTGATGAAGGGAACGCTGCGAAGTTGTCTGCTGTCATTAGCGAAGCAGATCTTTCCGATGAAGGTGCGCAGGCAACGCGTGAGGATTTCGTCAAGCGGCAGGCATCGCTTAGCTTGAAACGCGATGAACAGCGCGAGGCATCCAGGCAGCTTGCATCGGATGTCGCAACGCTGCGCGCAGAAGTAGAGGGCCTTAAGCGGGAGAGGCATCGCCTCGATGAGCTGCTAGCACGTAACCAAACAGACACTGAATTCCGTGCAAAACGTATCGCTGAGGCACGACGGGTGCTCGCTGAGGATGACCGTGTTGCTGGTGAGCGAACCGATGCACTTGCCGCGGCAAAGACTCGCCTACTCGCAGCCATTGAAAAAGCAGATGCGGCTGACAAAAAGCGGGATGCCCTTCGGACACTTACGGATACGCAGCATAAGGTGATGCAAGAGCTGCATTTGGCGATGCAAAAGGCTACTGGAGTGGAACAGGCAGCAAAAATCCGTATTGCACGCCTTGAAACACAGATTGATACGGTCGTACAGCGCCTTCAAGATGAATATGAGCTTCACCCCGATGCGGCAGTTGCGCTGACGGGCGGAGATGCTCCACCAAAGGATATTTCCCAAGAGATCGCTCGGCTTCGCCGTGAGATCAAGCTGCTCGGGACTGTCAATGTCGGTGCAATCGAGGAATATGCCAAGGTAAGCGAGCGGTTTACATTCCTTACCGAACAACAAGCGGACCTTGTAAATGCGAAGCAAACGCTTCTTGGGGCGATTTCGGATATCGACCAAAGTACGGTTGGGGTACTAGAGCAAACCTACAAACAAGTTGGCGAGGCGTTCAGGCGCTACTTTGCCCGTTTGTTTGGTGGCGGGACGACCGATCTCGTGCTGACAGACCCTGATAATGTTCTGGATTCTGGTGTTGAAATCCATGCACAGCCGCCTGGGAAGCGTCGCCAAAACCTTACCCTTCTTTCAGGTGGGGAGCGTGCACTTACCGCAACGGCATTGCTATTCGCATTCCTAGAAGTGAGACCTGCGCCATTTTGTGTTCTTGATGAAGTGGATGCCCCACTGGATGGCCTCAATGTCGAGAAATTTGCCGACTTGGTGAAGGACTTTGGCACAAAGAGCCAGTTTGTGCTGATAACGCATAATGCAACTACGATGGAGGCGGCTCCATTATGGTTTGGTGTGACGATGCAGGAGCCGGGAGTTAGTCGCGGACTTTCTCTAAAGGTTCCAGAACAGCAACAGGAGCTGATCCGACCCTGATGTCATTTATGGCTGGAAAACAACAGATTTGAACATATTACTCATCGCACAGCGCTACCCTCCCTTTGTTGGAGGTGTTGAAGTCCATGTGATGCAAATTAGCCGGGCGTTTTTAGCTGAAGGTCACCATGTATCTGTTGCCGCAGCAAACTTTGCACCTTATACGGGCAGTAAGCGTCTCGCCGTTCTGTTTGACTCGTTGCTCACGCCGGCACATGATGACTTTGATGATAACGGAATCCCAGTTACCGCTATTTGTCCAAGGACAGCGATCGACAGACTGATGCTCCTTCCTTGTGCAATCAGGGCTGTTCCAGTACTCCGAAAAGACTTCGCGAGAATGCAGTCGGTGGCTTATCTCTTTTTCCGGGCGTTTTATTGGAAGCGGGCTGTTGCGCTGGTTTCAAAGTGTGATGTCGTCCACTCATTGGCAAACGGACTCCTCGGCTGGCTCTTTCGGGAAGCGGCAGAGGCTTGCGGCAAACCGTTTATCAATACGCCCTTTGTGCACCCGGGGCAGTGGGGTGATGCGGCAGCAGATGTAGCCCATTACAAAAAGTGTGATCGCGTCATCGGGCTGGTCCAAACCGACTCCGACTACCTGGTAAGCCTTGGACTTGACCCACGGTGTGTTGCGACCATTGGAGTCTCACCCGACCTTCCCACTGTTACAAACCCAGCATCATTTCGGGAACGACATGGATATGGGACCGCGCCACTGGTTGTATACGTTGGCCGGATGATGGCGCAAAAGGGTGCTGCTGCTGTAGTCGCATCGGTGGCGGCGGTGAGCGCTGCGCTTCCAGATGCTCAATTTGTGTTCATCGGCCCTGGGAGCGATGACGAAGTTCGCGTGTTCGACGACACACCAGCCAATGTCCACTACCTCGGGAAGGTTTCAGCGCAAGAAAAGGCCGATGCGGTGGATGCGTGTGATGTGTTTTGCATGCCAAGCATGTCCGAAATATTACCGACTGTCTACCTTGAAGCGTGGAGCCTCAAAAAGCCTGTTGTCGGCGGGCGGGCACATGGACTTCCTGAGCTGATTGAAGGCAATGAAGCCGGTATCGCAGCGGAACAAAATGGAGGTGCCGTTGCAGATGCCATTATCAGCATCCTAAATAACCCTACTTTGGCTGCCCGCTATGGCTCAAATGGAGCAGCACTTGTCTCTTCAAAGTACTCAGTCGATGCCGTGACAGCTCAACTTTTACATTTATATGAAACCGTGTGTATTGAGAGGTCTCATCCATGATTCAGGAATCACAGTTCGCTAACGCAAATGTCATCGTCACCGGGGGAGCAGGATTTATTGGCTCGCACCTGGTTAGCGTCCTTAGCGAATTGGGGGCAAGCGTCACTGTCATTGACAATCTCCAATCCGGTAAATGGTCGAACCTCAGCGACATTGCGAGGGTGACTTCCGTCACCGCAGATGTTACACACAGAGAGCAAGTAGACACAATCTTCAAGGATGTCGCTCCTGAGTATGTATTCCACTTTGCTGCGAATGCGTCTGTTCCCGGGTCCGTTGAAAATCCTGATTACGATTTTGATGCAAATGCCGGAGGGACGTACAACGTTTTTCGCGCATGCCGCGGCTTGGATGGACTGAAAAAGGCCGTATTGGCATCATCGGCGGCGGTCTACGGTGAACCCGCGGAGCTCCCAATTCGCGAAACGACAGCCTTGCGGCCCATCTCTCCATACGGATACAGCAAGCTTTCGAGTGAGCACGTGATGAACTGTCATCACAGTGTTTACGGCGTTCCAGGCGTCGCTGCGCGCATTTTCAACGCATACGGACCACGGATGGCCCGCTTTGTGATCCTAGACTTCTTGCGTAAGCTTGGAAACGACCCCAATGTCCTGTCTGTACTTGGATCAGGTCAGCAAGTTCGGGAGTTTACATACGTTCGGGATGCCGTTTCAGCGTTCTTACATCTGGCTATTTACGGAGAGACTGGGCAAGCTTACAATGTTTCAGGCGGCTCTCCGATGAGCATTCTTGACCTCGCCGGGCGGATTATTGCCGCGCGGGGCCTTACAGATACTTGCCGAATTGAAACGACGGGGGCCAGCTGGATAGGCGATGCTCAGCGCTGGACGACGGATACATCCAGGCTTCAGGCACTAGGCTTTACAGCCGAATGGGACATCGATATGGGCCTGCGGGAAACCATTTCTTGGTTTGATAATGAGGAAGCCCGGTAATATGCCCCGTCAAACAGTTGCGGTCATCATACCCACCAAAAATGTTGCAGCATTTTTTCGTCCGACACTCGAGTCAATTCGATTTGTGGATGAGGTGATTGTTGTGGACATGTCGTCCACGGATGGCACCGTGGCCCTTTGTGCTGAATATCCAAACGTTCGCGTAATCGATAAGGTCGACTACATTTATGCGAATGTAAACACGGGTTTTGATGCGGCAACCACCGACTGGGTGATTCGCCTTGATTCGGATGAGGTTCTTACTCCAGCGCTTCAGGATGAGATTCTATCCTTTCTGGAAAATCCACCGGCAAATGTTAATACGGTTCGCTTTTTAGGCCGGCATCATATGTTTGGGCTTCCGATGTCCTGGGGCGTTGGTCACCCCAGCCGGAGTATGCGTAACCATATGTTCCGCAAGGGGACAGCACGGTATCCGTGTAAGCTCGAGCATGAAGACCTTGATGTAACTCCGGACTCCGTGGACTTTATACATCCGTATGACCACTACACAAACCACACCGTTGAGGAAGTGGTTCAGAAGTTTAACTACTACACACAACGAGATGTCGAACGCCTAACACCAGAAGAGCGAAAGGCTGAAAATCCATTCAAGCTCTTCTATCAGGGGCTCAGGTTGTTTGTGTTGTATTACATCCAGTGGAAAGGGTATCGCGATGGGATGCTTGGCTTCTATTCATCCCTTTTTCGTGGCCCCATATATTTGTGGATTGACCGGGCAAAGCGCTGGGAAGTCTCTAGGCATGAGGAATTAAAGAAATGAAGAAGTTACTGGTTACAGGCTCATCTGGTCTGATTGGCAGCGAAGTATGTGTTCATTTTGCTGGGCTTGGCTGGGAAATCCACGGCGCAGATAACAACGGCCGCGCTGTCTTCTTTGGTCCAAATGGCGATACGCGCTGGAATCAAAGCCGTCTTCAACAACAGCTTCCAAGCTTTATCCATCACGAGGTAGATATCCGTGACCGCAATGGGGTTCTGAGCTTGCTCGAAACCGTTCGTCCAGATGCCATTGTTCATACCGCTGCACAGCCAAGCCATGATCTTGCTGCAAAAATGCCATTTGCCGATTTTGATACAAATGCCGTTGGCACAATGAATATGCTGGAAGCGACACGTCAGTTTGCTCCAGACAGTCCATTTGTACATATGTCGACGAACAAGGTCTACGGCGATACTCCGAATTACCTACCGTTGAAGGAGCTTGATACCCGCTGGGAATATGCGGATGAAGCCGACTTTGGCGGTATCCGTGAATCCCTTTCCATCGACCAGTGTAAGCACTCACTATTTGGAGCAAGCAAAGTTGCAGCGGACATCATGGTTCAGGAATATGGGCGCTACTTTGGGATGCCTACGTGCTGTCTCCGTGGCGGATGTCTAACTGGACCAAACCACTCTGGCGTAGAGCTCCATGGCTTTTTGTCCTATCTCGTAAAGTGCAACCTCGAAGAGCGCAACTACAACGTCTTCGGCTACCTCGGAAAGCAGGTACGGGACAACATCCATTCCCTCGATGTCGCACGCTTCATCGATGCCTTTATTGCTGCTCCACGTATTGGTGAGGTTTACAATTTAGGTGGAGGCCGTGGCAACAGCTGTTCTATCCTCGAAGCCTTCGACCGTATCGCAGCGGTTTCCGGAAAGCCGATGCGTTATGAATATGTAGACAAAAACCGTGAAGGTGACCATATTTGCTACATCTCAGACCTGAGCAAGATCAAGGATCACTACCCGACGTGGGATATTACAAAGTCACTGGATGACATCTTTACGGAAATCCATGCCGCGTGGGTGACACGGACGGCGGAGTAGCGCAGCATTGGACTGGAAACGAACGCTTATCGTCAATGACTTCCCGCCAAGTACTTTGGCGGGAGCGCCCCTTATTCTGCGCCAGTGCTTTTTGGGGATTCCTGCAGATCACCTCCATGTGCTGTGTTGTGGGACATTTCATGACCCTGTTGATGACACAGTGCGCTCCACGTACTTGCCGTGTCCACATGAGGTTGTTCCCGGTATTCGGCGCGGTGCGATACGACCCAGTCGCTGGGGTGTTCCGCTTGTGGCGAACATCAACACGTTGCGTATTCCAGACATCACAAAGCGTGGAATTCGGATTTGCCGTGAGCGCGGTATCAAAGCGGTTGTAACCGGCACAGTCAACATGGAATTCACCATCGCTGCTTGGCGGATTGCAAGTCAGCTTGGCCTTCCTCTCTATATTTGGGAGCCCGATGACTGGTTTTCTGCAAATCCATCCCCGGCGGTAAACCTGCTTGGTAATGAGCGGATGGCATCGCTTCGCGGGGCGGCACACATTTGGACGGTTTCGGAACCGATGGCAAAGCGCTTCCGTGACCGCTATGGGCTTGAAAGCGAGCCGCTACACCACGTACTGGACATCGATCGCTGCAAAGCGCTTGCAGAGACAGTGTCACCGCCCACAGACAAAATCCGGATTGTCTACACCGGTAGCATCAACGAGATGTTTCGTGAGACATTGGTCTGGTTTGCTGAGATCATCAATCGGGGACTCACTGTTGATGACCGCCTGGTCGAGCTTGTTATTTGGACCCCACACAAGCCTACTGCCTATATGGGCCCGAACGTCCAGTGGGGTGGTTTTGTTCCCGTTGAGCAGATTCCCCTCAAGCTAGGGGAGAGCCACATCGCAGCGGTCTTGGTGTCGTTTACAGAGAGGCCAGATATACGCTCTCTCATTGAGACGAGTATCTACACAAAGACGGTTGATTACTTGGCGAGCGGTACCCCGACTCTCATCATTGCTCCGGAATACGCCGCTCAAATTGATGCCTTTGGTCCGGCATCCACGGTGCTCACACAACTTGATGAAGGTGCGCTAATCAATGCAATCCTGGCCATGGCCCTCAATACTGACGAACGTACCCGGTTACAAGCTGCAGGCTTCACTCTCGTTCGTGAAAAGCATAGTATGACGGCGCGGGAGCAGATCTTTCTGTCCAAATTCCGAGACTAACAAACCCAACGAGTACAGACAGGGGCTAAGGGCGAGTTGGAGGGACAGGGCTGGTCGGCTGACCTGGTCGCACCATAGTAATGGGCTTTACTGGAACCGCAGGTTTAGGCTTGCTGTATGTATCCCATCCTAGGTCCTCGGTCTCGATACGTCCATCCGGATGCTGAATCGTCCGCTTGGCCGCCACTTTGTAGGCACCACTTGGGAGATAAATGGGCTCTGTCGTCTCCACACTGACCTTTGGTACCCGTGTTGCGAGCGGTCCATATAACCGGATGTGGAATTTCTTGCCATCGGCTGCCGCTGTAATGTAAAGCGGGCCATCCGTGTTGTTCGCAAACTTGAAATCCAAGTGCCCGTAGGAAACGCTTGCATCACGTGCCGGACTCAGATAAGCAACTGGCAATGAGTGATTGTGTCGCTCGACAATTTTGAGGCCGCCCATTAGCACAGCGTTGTAGAGCGTACTCGATGACTGACAGACACCACCTCCGATGCCATCCACGATCTGGCCATCTTGAAACTGGTGCGCCGTCTTCCAACCGCGCGACTCCGTTCGAGGACCAACACGATCGTTATAGCTGAACACTTCGCCCGGCTGGAGTAAGTGGCCATCAAGCTTGGATGCGGCAAGAGCAAGATTAGACTTCCGGTTAGAACTACTGGAAGCATAATTCGTGAAGTAAGCCGAACGAAGCGTCCCAAGCGGTGAGAGGTCAGCATTTGTAATTTTGGGCTCGGTCGATGTCAACACAACGGTTGCTTCCGAGCCATCAAAAAGGCCATCGCCGAAGGAAAGCACTTCCTTCCACGTTGCATCCATTTCCAGGCGCGTTCCGGTCTTGTGTGGCCTGTCAATCGTTAGGCCAACACCCTTTTTTGCAAATGCATGGGCATCGGAAGGTGCCCGGTTCAGCCGATGCGCGATTTGACGAAGCCATGCTTTGGATGCATTCTCTGCGATTTCAATCGGGATGGAAATCGCCACACCGCGCGGCTTGTCGCCATTGATCACGCGCTGTGCTACAGATTCTGCATCTCCTACCGCCAATGCCTGATCCAGCGCAGCGTCCAGATTGGGCTCAGCACCTAGCATCCCGAGCGTTCTTCGCCATGTATCCGGTTTGCTCGGATGCCGAAGAACAATTTCGCTGTTGTTCTGACGCTCAAGAGTTTCCTGTAGCGCTGCGGTTGCTTCTTCACGCGTGAGGCCGCCAACATCAATTCCTGCAATGGTCACACCAGCGACAATTCTGGAGTTGGGTAAGTGCGTGCTAAAGCCCGCAATCCCGATGCCTCCAGACAACAAAACAAAACCGCTTGCAAGAGGGATAGCCGGGTGCCGAGCGAGGAAGGGGATATTCACTTTAGGGACATCCCTGTCCGGTGATGATCATGATGCATATGCTTGACCAAGAGCTTTAGTTCCGCTATTTCTGCCTTTAGTTCCATGATAGTCTCATCATTTGGATCAACGGCGTTTGTACGGGCATCCATGACCTCAATCTGTTGCTGCTGCGTTGCCGCACCGATACGTACCACGCGTGCCGGAATACCAACTGCCGTTGCACACGCAGGAATGTCCTTGGTGACCACTGCATTCGCACCAATACGTGCGCCATCCCCAATCGTGACCGCTCCAAGAATCTTCGCACCCATCCCGACAAGGACGTGGTTGCCAAGGGTCGGATGCCGCTTTGTCTTCTCTAGGGATGTTCCTCCCAGAGTGACATTATGGTAAAGGACGCAGTCATCACCAATGATGGCGGTCTCGCCAATAACGACGCCCATCCCGTGGTCGATAAAGCATCTGCGGCCAATGGTCGCGGCTGGATGAATCTCGATTCCAGTGGCTGTCCGCGAACCTGCTGCAATCATCCGAGCAAACAGGCGGGCACCGCGCATCCAAAAACTGTGAGCCACACGGTGCCAGACCATTGCCCATAGTCCGGGGTACGTCATCACGTCAAGGAAACCGCGCGCGGCCGGATCCTTATTAATGATGGTTTGAATATCTTCCCGGAAAAAACGAAACATTTGTTCTCATCCTACAGATGTGGCACACAAGGTGCAATAAGTGAATACACAGGTACTTTTGTGTTTCTGCCCTAAGTGATTATTGGCAGGTTGCCAGAATATACTTCGTGCAAGCTGTATTACATTCACCATCGACATTTGACCGCGCCCAATATGCCTATCCGGCGCCGGTCCGTATCCTTGGACTTGTCGCGTTGATCATTGGTGTAGCCATCGCCGCTGGTATCGCAGGTGCCGTGATGCTGGTAAAGCTGCCCGTCACTTTGCTAAGCGCGCGCTAATCGAAGCAGCTCGTCTGTCAGTTTCTAGGTGACGCTCGCTAGGAAACTTACTTTCCAAAATCCCGGCCTCAGCTGGTCTGTTGCAGCTTTGCGACCGTGCCCCTCAAAGCTGCCCATTATCGGTGAATCAAGCACATCGGATGCGATTCTCATCTGTCTGAAGGATTTCTGCCTCCGTTTACGGTAATACGCATCGGAGGAATCTGCACGTGCGTGTTGTTATGTTGTCCTGGGAATTCCCACCGAAGCGCGTCGGTGGAATCGCTGCAGCCCTCGAAGGTCTGGCACCAGCGGTCGCATTGCAAGGATGTGTCGTAGATGTAATCACTGCAGGGGATGCCGGTGGCGCTCCCTGTGAGACGGTTAATCCGAACCTGACCATTCACCGCGTCCTCGTTCACGTCGAAACACACGACTTTTTCGACTGGATACAACGTCTAAATGACTCAATGTATGCTCCAGCTGCAGATGTGATTAAGAAGGCTCGGGCAAACGGTGAAACTGTCATCCTGCATGTTCACGACTGGCTGACGATGTATGTTGGCCTGCGCCTCAAGGATGACTTTGGTGTTCGCCTCGTGACAACCATACATGCTACTGAATACGGCCGTAACCACGGTATTCACACAGATACCCAACATCAAATTCACAGCTGGGAGTGCGAGCTGATCCAACGCTCGGATGCTGTCATCGTCTGTTCCGAAGCGATGCGGCAAGAAATCGTTCAGCATCTAGGCGCGCATTGGCACAGAATTTCTGTCATTCCCAATGGTGTGGATGCCACAAAAATCGGTGCACACTTCACCCCCGAAGAGCGCAGCGAGTTCCGGTCACGCTTTGCCGGTCCAAATGAGAAAATTGTCTTCTTCATCGGCCGAATGGTCGGCGAAAAGGGTGCTCACCTCCTAGTGGAAGCCGTTGGCAAGCTGCACCCAAGCCTACCGATTAAGCTTGTGATAGCTGGGGGAGGCGCGCGTACTCACCTCGAAGAGCGTGCACACGCCCTCGGAATATGGGATAGCGTTTACTTTACGGGTCGCATATCCGATGAAGACCGTGATGGTCTTTATGCCGTTGCAGATGTCGCTGTTTACCCAAGCCTTTATGAACCTTTTGGAATTGTGGCCCTTGAAGCGATGGCGGCCGGGGTACCCGTGGTTGTCAGTGATGCCGGAGGCCTGCGAGAGGTCGTGGAGCACGATGTAACTGGGACGACGACGTATGCCGGGGATGTCAACTCGCTTGCATGGGGTATCGATCGAGTTTTGCGTGATGATGCACGGGCCGCGCGTCTCGCGGATCGTGCAAAGGAAGTCGTTCGGACGAAGTTTGCTTGGAACCCGATTTCCAAGTCAACAGTGGAGGTATATCAAAGTGTACTTAATGCATAGACTCGTTACCATCGGAGGCATTGCCGCCTCACTGGTACTTAGCGGTTCAGCGATGGCTGATGTCACCCTGCCCCGAACAATCAGTGACCATATGGTGCTGCAGCGGAACAAACCCGTTCGTATTTGGGGCTGGGCGGATGCAGGTGAGACCGTTACCGTCGATGTTGCAAAGCGTAAGGCTTCGACAACGGCTGGCACGGATGGCTCTTGGGAAGTTTTTCTTCCAGCGCTTCCGACTGGTGGACCCTATGTGGTCAACGTCACGGGGAAGAATAAACTCCAGCTCAACGATGTCCTTGTCGGGGAGGTCTGGATTTGCTCCGGTCAGTCGAACATGGAAATGAGCGTGAAGGCGGCGAATCACTTCGATGCGGAGCAAGCCGCCGCGAACCTCCCGCTCATCCGCTATTACACTGACACCAACAGCACAGCCGCAAAACCCCAGACCGAAGGCAAAGGTGTC
>JAURHZ010000299.1 GCA_030833025.1 Armatimonadota bacterium | reverse complement strand
CCCCAATGGCGGCTGTTAGAAATGCGGACCGCTATTACGGCAGCTTGCTAAAGTCGTAGACACAAAATGTGTGATCGTAATGCCCGGCGACTAATCCGTCATCGGAGGAATTATAGCCATACCGAACGGCAGCACTAAGATCACCCGTTTCTATACCGCGCCCGAAGAACATCCTTGTATATGTCAAAGCAGCACTGGATGGCTTTTCTTGGCTCGGCATAAGCAATGCCGTCACAACCCCATTTTTGTTGATGTAAAACGAAACAATGCTGTCAACACGCTTGTAGCTAGGAAACCGCATCGATAGCGTAATTGCCGTATCCGTTGCACCAATTCCGAAGCGGTGTAATGAAAATGGGTCCGAGCCATCAGGTGACTGCTTAGTAACCGCAATCACGGCTGAATTCCCAATGGTCAGGGGATAAAGAGCAAAATTTGGGTTCTGATCTTCTGTGTCAAAGCATTCGCGTGCTATGACAGCTCCATTTGAAGATGACAATGTCACCATCGAGGCAACCTTGCGACCTCTGTAGCGCTTGTTTGGCGTCGGCAGGGGGCCGTAGATGACTAAGTTGCCCATTGCGTTGATAACACCGCGGATAGGCACGGATGCCTGTGCCACGGCACCCTGGACAGCGCGGGACCACAGCGTCTTGGATGCTTTGTCCAACGCCTGAACATGCCAATCCATCCGCACGCCTCTGCTTGTTTTTATTGGCAGATGGCCAATCAGGTAGACATGACCCTTGTCATCGGAAATGGCATCGGTGATCTGAAAGGCTTTTGGATATCCGGTCAGCGGCACGCCGGCTTCCGTAGATGCTCTTGCGGACACATGCATGGTGATACTAGTCTGACCACGTGCTGTGACGGCAAAGGCGTGTATTCCTCCTCGATGGTCGCTTGTCAGCCTGATCGGGTGCAATGTCCTTCCATCAATTACATCTGGATGAACGCGTTCAAAAGTGCGCTGGCAATCTCGGGTAAACACACTGACAGCCATATACCGACCGGGTACAAGCTTGCGTGCATTGTCGGGACCGGCGATTAGCTCGCATCCCACAAAAATCCGACCGCTATCAGAGCTGAAAATCGCCTTTGGCGTGGTCACAATGCCTTTGTCATCAGTGAGCTTTGTCACCCAACGGGCTTTACCACTTTTAGTCAGCAACGCGATAATTGTTTGGTGGTCGCCATTTGTAAGCGTTGCACTCCCAGCGGCAGTGATGAAATACTTTTGATTGATGTTTATGGCCGTGGCGACTGAACTTTTGACGCGACTGTCTTTCACCTGAAACATCACGAAACGGCCGAGGTCGGTGATTGGTCGGTCTACTTTGCCACCATGAATAAGTTGTAGCTGTAGTTTGGGCGGTGTGTTCAGGGAGCCAAAAACGATTGGGGCGGCGAGAAGGACGCCCAAAACGACGGATGCTGCGAGCTGTGATGCCGCGGAAAGGACAATTCCCTTTCGGATTGGTACATTGATGGGCTCAGGGACTGCAGTAAACGGGATTGCCGGCGAACCGATGGGATTCTCATCGCCAAGTCTTCGGAGTCGAAGCTCAAAAGTCGATGTCAGAGATTGTGATGTAGGTTGCAGATGCGATTCTGCCTGCCACGTGCGCCGGAGCACCGCCGTGCGTTGCTTATCAAAGTGCTCACGTAGCTCCATAAATGTTGATGAGAACGATGGGAGGAGGATTTTATCTTCTGCAATGGCATCAAATGCGGTTCCTGCTTCCAGGGCTGTTTGGGCATCGTCGCTCGTAAGGGCTATCCTCGCAAGGTTACAGCACTCCTGATAATCAATCGCGAGAGCTGTGGTGTCGATCGAAACATCGTCTTCGGTGATCAGAATCGGGGCATCCGTAATTATCGGCGAGGTTGCGGCAACGATGGAGCGGCGCCACGTGTAGAGCAGCACACTTCGGCTTTTGTCATCACTCAGCGGCCACACCGCATCCATGAGCGCTTTCCGACTCATTTTGCAGTTTGGGGATGTAGCGACAAGGCCGAGGACGTACCAGTATTTGCGTGTGATTGAGGATGAGACAGGTACACCATCCATGGTGATCCTGCAGGTGCCCAAAAGGTGAATGAGGGGACGCATTGGTCAATAGTTTACTGGGCAAGTAATTGTTGCCATCCATCTAAAC
Organism: Armatimonadota bacterium; assembly: GCA_030833025.1. Lineage (GTDB taxonomy): Bacteria > Armatimonadota > Armatimonadia > Armatimonadales > Armatimonadaceae > CAIRTT01. The sequence goes on along the minus strand of JAURHZ010000299.1, from coordinate 1,036 downwards.
CCAGAAAAGTCTAGTAAATATGTGTGTGTTAGCAACTAAAAGTAGGGTGTCATAGGCTAAAGTCTCAATGCATTGGTCGCAAATGGCAGAAACCTAGCAAATTTGGCAGGGTAGGTATTGGATTGGGCAGTGTCCCTCTCCGGGTGGGGATTGCGTCCCTTCATGACATATCGGCAGAAGTGTGCTTAGAAGTGCGAACACGCTAGTAGACACCTACGCGATGTCTATGATTTCCAGTTGTTGCACCCGGGAATGTCTCTTGTTGGTACTCTGATGGTCGCTCAATCGGGCCATGCAATGCGAACTTTACAGGTTGCTGATCGTGGATTGAGGCATCAGTACAAAACCCCACTGTAGGCAGCCCTGAATAGCTGAACGATCCGAGTATTTCTAAACTTTAGTCAAACTTTACTAATCTTTACCTGTCGGTCGATTTACAAGCAAATCTCGATGCTGGATAGTGACGCGGGCGGCATTCTATGCGTCCGATTCCTAATCATCCAGCGTAAGTATCCGGTCGCTCCAGCCATCCGGAGTTTTGATTCGAGGTAAGTCATGAAATTCTCATCCATGCGTAGTGCGATTGTCATCGCAAGCGTGATTGTTGGTAGCGTTATCCCGATGCAAGCTTTTGCGCAGATTGATGTGTTCAACGCTGTTCACGTGCTTGAATACGATCAGAGCGGCACAAGTATCTCAACGTACCGATTCAATAATTCGATGATTCTGAACAGCATTGACTTCGGAACGGCCTATTTCTCAAATGGCAATACCATTTACTTCAACAACTTAATTCTTTCTTACCAAGTCGGCGACGGGGCATATCAGACTGTCGACAACTCACTCTTAGGTACGGTAGACGCAAAAGGATATCAGCGTATCTATCTGGGAGAATTGAATGTGGCTGCCGGTACGGATGTGAGAGTCAGAATCCAAGGCAATCACAGAATTGGTAACCAATTTGGAGTGAATTCTGCGTCTAATGTTAGTTACCTTGGCAACAATTCACCAGGGCTGGGTGATCGTGGAGATATGA
>JAURHZ010000298.1 GCA_030833025.1 Armatimonadota bacterium | reverse complement strand
GGAATCGTGAGCAAGGTTGATCAACGTGATTCGGACACCATGAAAAACAGTAATGCGTGGGACAACGAGGACTACTAAATGACTTATGTAGGAAACGAAGAGCTACTGCGTCGTCATAACGCCACTTTGGCGCAGTTTGAGAAGAACATTGCCAGCAACAATTGGCGAACCCATAACAACCACCACTTTGATTGGTGGGCATTTCCTTTCGACCCAGGTCGGCCCACTGCTTCGCAAGGCGACCGCTACAACGTGCCTGCTCCCGACATCGAATTACTGAAGAACAACCCGGAATTTATGAAGTCGCTGGCTCGTATGGCAACAATTCAAATGTGGTCTTACGGGTGGGACATGGAGAATCGCAAAGTACTCGATGTCTCCGCCGCGGAATTACAACAGCGCCAAGCCACATGCACGGGCCATTCGGTTCGCCTGTGGAAGGTCGGGTCTTCGCTTATTACGTTTGGGTTACTTGAGGAGTTCTCATCGGTTTCAAAATTTGTCAAGCACCTAGGCGCCGAAGACCGCGACGGCAAAGTGTCTAAATCGCTGCTGAGCATGACAGCAAAATGGCTTGGTTTAATAGCTAACCACGCTTGAAATCAAATTGTAAGGGAGTCGTTGACATGAAGGGATCTGATTTAGCTGGTGCAAAGTTGGCTGGAGCCAATCTCGCCGGGGCAGATTTAAGGTGGGCCAATTTGAGGAGAGCATCCTTGGCCAACTCAAATCTAAGCGGAGCTGATCTCTCTTATGCAGACTTGATGCAAGTCGATCTGTATGGCGCAAACCTTACTGGTGCGAATTTGACTGGCGCGAACTTGTTTAGGGCAGATTTAGACAACGCGATTCTGACGGGTGCAAATATGACAAATGCAAACCTCGTGGGAATTCCCCTGTACGACATCAATTGGGAGCACGTGAACCTAACCGATGCGCGTTACAGCTTCAATGACCTCATTGAGCCCCCAGGGATTATTAAGGATAAGTGGTACCCACCTTTAGGAAGCGACGAAGAACTTTCGCGCGGAGATTTTTCACGCAATTGGTACTCATCTAAATCCCCGTCATTTTTTCAACAAACACTGGAAATAGATTGGGAAAATCCCCGCGATCATTAGGGCGGCAATTTAGGCAACTGTCCTTGCTCATGTAGCACCCACTGTGTATGTCCACTTCTGACATCAAGAGTCACTTCTTCGCAAGTTGAAGTGCAGCAACCGAGCCTCCCGGCCACGGTGCTTACCCTTTGGGGATGTGGCGCACGTCCAGTGCATAAACATCTCGGGTCTTTATGTCGACTACGATATAACCAACATCAAGAGCTATTTCAACGCAAGTTGAAGTGCAGCAACCGAGCCACCCGGCCACGGTGCTATCCGCTAGGAGATGTGGCGTACAGCCAGTACGCAAACAACCAGGGATCTTTGCGTTGGTTGGTCTTACACACCAACTACACAAGGAGAAAACAGTGAATTACTACGAAGAACTGGCCAAATTATCGGCAACCGAACTGGAAGCAGAGCTCCGCAGTTTGCGCAGCACGGCCGACGCGTTGCCTGAAGTGAAGGGGAACCCCTACACCAGCAGTGCGTACAGGAGTTATCGCCGCAGTTCGTGGATTAATGAATGCCACGTATTACTCGAAGCCAAGCGCATTGAAGCACTCAAAGGCAAACCAGCGAGCGAAGAGGAGGCGTCAAAATGAGCACCACTCAACAACGCATCTTCATTCCGCTCAATGTGCGCATTGTCTTGAATTGCTGGGTGGAGTTCAAGCCACCTCACGAGCCATACCCACTCACTTGGGTGAACTACCTCATCGATGTCATTCGCTATTACATCGCAGGGGAGTACGAGCGTGAACTTGAGTTCCCCAAGGGTTACGCCATCTATGCAGACAACATCACTAGCGACACAGTTATTAACCAAGTAGAGCAGTGGGACTTGTGGGGTTTCATTCACCTCATTGCTCAGGAGAACGGTATTTCATTGTTCGTTAATGGCCACCCCGTCGTGCCGTTTGATGAAGAGGCGTACCGCGAGCTCATTCGAGCAAGTATTGCGACTTATGCGTAGGGGTGAAAACTCTGGATGCGAAGTTTCACAACTCCATCCTCAAAGAGTTATTGCGCATACCAACGCGAGAACGACGATAAGTGCGATGGGCGGGAAGAGAATCCATATACACACGGTCATGATGGTCATATAGGTTCTTAGTCTCATGTTGATCTCCCTAGCGGTGCTTTAAACGAAGCGCACTAGAGAGAGTAAACACGGGGTGGCACACAGGTATTTCTGCTTTAGCCACAAGAGACCCAACAGCTTGCGCTGAGAAAAGTTGCATGGGCACTGTTTGTAATAAAAATGAAATATAACATCTCAAAATTACCGCTTCGATCACAAAGATCGAGACGAGTTTGGCTCACAAATATTTGTTTACCCATTGACGTTAACAGCGGCGCTTATTACTCTCAACCAATCCATTAGTTCACCGAAAGCAGGTTAGTGATGTCGAAGACAGATTTAGTGCGCCAAAAAGCACAACGGATATTGACAAAGAATTTGGGAAATGTTCGCATCGATGATGATGGAGACTTTATTGTTTCTTACGAATCAGCAAACGTTTTCATTAGTGTCGTGGATTTTTTCAAAGAGAGCGTGATTATTCAGTTGTCATGCCCGTTGGTCTCAGATGTTAAGTTGACAAATGATCTGTACAAATGGATCGCGACTGAGGGTCAATCCAATCGAATCGGCCACTGCAGGGTTATTGAAAGTAAAGATAAAACTGGATATGGCATCATCACTAACGAGCAGAGTCTGATCGCAGATGACCTTGACGAATCAGAACTAATGACGAATCTAGTTGTCCTAATCACTACCTGTGCAGAACTCGACACAGAGCTGCAGGGTATGTTCGGTGGAGAGCTATTTGGCGAAGATTAATCAATGGCTGGTTTATCTCGAATTGCCGAGACACTTTCGGACTATGCAGTAAGTGTTGCTAAAAATAATTGGAGTGAAAAAGTCTTGCTTCTGCATGTATTTGCGGCAGTGAGACGCTGGGATAAGACGAAATTCGACACTACTTTTCCTGATCTGGAGGAGAAGTTGAACGTTGCGTTGGCACAGAGTGGCGGCGATGCGCTGAAGCCCGAAGGGTTTGAACCAGAAGTCACCGAGGCGCTTCAACA
>JAURHZ010000297.1 GCA_030833025.1 Armatimonadota bacterium | reverse complement strand
ATACGGGTAACTACTGGCCAGCAGGTCATATCATCGGGTACGAGCACACGTTCATCAACCTCATCCGTGACATGCTGGTGGCCTTTACCGAGGGCAAGGAATTTCATCCGAATTTTGAAGATGGTCTTGCCTGCCAAAAGGTGTTGGATGCAGTGGTCCGCAGCTCGGATACGCGCACCTGGCAGCAAGTCTGAGATGCTAGCAGCTACGAAGAAGCCCCTTCTGGATAACTCCAGAGGGGGCTTTTCTGTTTAATGATGACTTTCGTCAGCGACCTGAGTTAAGCCTCTGTAATCGTAATCGATGTGATGGTCTGATTCGTCGTCGGGCGATCCTGTGACCCGGTCTGCGTGGTTGCAATCGCATCCAAGACTTCAAAACCGGATGTCAGCTTACCGAAAATGGTGTAAGCAGGTGGCAAACCATAGTCACTGTGCATGATGAAGAACTGGGAGCCATTGGTATTTGGACCAGCATTTGCCATCGCCAATGTGCCACGGGTGTACTTACGTGTGACCGTCTCATCCGCGAAGCGATAACCAGGACCGCCACGACCCGTTCCAGTCGGGTCTCCACCCTGAATCATAAAGCCCTTGATGACACGATGGAAAATCACATTGTCATAAAAGCCTTCACGTGCAAGGAAGACGAAGTTGTTCACCGTCATCGGGGCATCGGCTGCATACAGCTCGAGCTCCATGGTTCCTGCAACGGTCTCAATCGTAGCCGTGTAGGTCTTCGCCAAATCGATGCTTAGCGCCGGTGGCGCTGCGTATTGCTTGTTGCTCATACTCATATTGTAACCGACTGACTGACATCGAATTCTCACATTACGCGAACTTTGCACACGCGAAGTTGGTATTGTGATGTTGATGAATGTTCTAGAGTCCATGCGTGTCGCGCTCGGTGCGTTGGTTGCCAATAAACTTAGGTCCATGCTGACGATGCTTGGCGTGATTATCGGAGTGGGCGCAGTCATCATCATGATTGCCATCATCCAAGGTGCCAGACAGAAAGCAATCGCCAACTTCCGTGGCAATGGCGCCGATATTGTCTTTGCGGTCTACGCTCCAAAGCGTGAGGGCGGTAACACTGCGCGCCTAGATGGTCTAAACCTCGATGATGTTGAGGCTATACGGCGTCAGGTTACACAAATCGATGCGATTGTGCCGCGCCTGGAGGAGCCCGCCAAGGTTATCCGTGGAGCAAAGACGTACTCGGCACAAAGTGTCGGTGCAACCGCGAACTACCTTGATGTCTCCGTCGTTGAGCTGGCTAAGGGTCGCTTTATTTCCGCCGAGGACAACTACAACTGGGCCAAGGTCGCCGTACTGGGACACAAAGTTGCCCTAGAACTTTTTGGGCCTGGTGAAGAACCCATCGGACAAACAGTCGTTGTTGCAACCGGTCAGGCAAAAGTGCCGGTCACCGTTGTCGGTGTGCTTGCGCGAAAAGGCAATGCCAACTTTGGCTCAAGTCCTGATGACCAAGTCTTTCTCCCGTATGAATCGCAACGAAAACGGCTTTCCAACACACGCATTGTTGCAGCCGTAAATGCGCGGTCTATTGCCGGCCAGAGCGAAGAAGCTGCCAATCAGATTTTTGCGGTCTTGAAGGCACGGCATCCCGCAAATGCTAAAGACTTCATCGTTGACACGCAGGAAGGCATTATTAAGCAGCTGGATCAGGTCCTGTTGCTTTTTCAGGTCGTGATGGGCGGCGTTGGAGGACTTAGCCTCCTTGTCGGCGGCATCGGCATTATGAACATCATGCTCGTCTCTGTTACGGAGCGCACGCGTGAAATCGGAATCCGAAAAGCTGTCGGTGCCAAGCGTGCAAACATCCTCATACAGTTTGTCATCGAGGCGATGACTGTGAGTGGAGTCGGCGGGATGCTCGGTGTTGGGTTCGGTTATGGTGTTTCAAGCATCATCGGAATGATTGCTAAAGATAACCTACCAACCTACGTCCCGTTGTGGGCCAGTTTAATGGGCTTCTCGTTTGCGCTCGGTGTTGGGATGTTCTTTGGAATCTATCCGGCTGTTCGCGCTAGCAAGCTCGATCCTATCGATGCGCTTCGCTTTGAGTGATAATTCGCAGCGCTTTTTGCTAACACCGCACCTGCTTCCGAATCGTCGTTTATGACCGAAAAACGTCTTGAACAGTATTGCTTCAAGAGGATTTTGAACGCGGGCGATTCGCATTTCCAAGCATAGGATAAATCACACGTGATTTTGCTGGCTTGATGCTTGAAATGTCGTGATGTCAGCATTACACTTTGGCATGAAACGCACTGCTCTCCTCGCTATCACCGTGGGTGTGATAGCCTCTGCATCGTCGCTGGGATGGAACGTCGTCCAACAAAAAGAAGGCTACACCGACACTCCATTTATCTTCTCTGGTTCCAAGTGGCGCGTCCATGATGCGAACCGCCCAACCCCTCCAGTTGTCACACCAGCTCCAGCTGGCCCTGCTGTAGCTGCACCATCGGATGCAATCATCCTCTTCAATGGTAAAGACCTCTCGAAGTGGTCCAACCAGAAGTGGAAAATTGTTGGCGACGCAATGATGTGCCGTGAAGTAGGCGAGAAGGTTGTCGGCGTCGGTGATACCGAAACAGTCGACAAGTTTGAAGATTTCCAGCTGCATGCTGAGTGGGCTACGCCAACACCGCAAGGCGAAAAGTCACAGGGCCGTGGTAACTCCGGTATCTTCCTATCCGGCAAGTATGAAGTTCAGGTTTTGGATAGCTTTGAAAATCCAACATACGCCGATGGCCAAGCAGGCGCTATCTACGGGCAAAAGCCTCCGATGGTAAATGCTGCACGCAAGCCAACCGAATGGCAGACGTACGATATTTTCTACACATCGCCACGTTTCGATGCTGCGGGCAAGCTTTCCAAGCCTGGATTTGTAACCGTTGTCCATAACGGGGTTCTCGTTCAGAATCATCACGAGATTCTGGGCAATACGAATCACAAGTCTGCGCCATCCTACACGCCACACGGTGCTGGCCCAATCCGCCTTCAAGACCACAGCAATGCAACGCGCTTCCGTAACATCTGGATCCGCCCTCTCAAGGATGCATCGTAGTCTAATCTCGTAACCAACAGGGCGTTTCTTCTCGAAGCGCCCTTTTTTCGTATTTGATTTGATGAAACAGAAATGAAAATGAACTTTGACCTCCTAAAGTCTATTTG
>JAURHZ010000296.1 GCA_030833025.1 Armatimonadota bacterium | reverse complement strand
CACCGAGACCTGCTCCCCCCGCGCCGGCTCCTCCGCTGCCACTCGCCTTGGCACCGCCCGCAGTAATTAGTGCAGCCGTAACTGCTGGGAAGTGGACCTTAATGGCATCGACCAACGACTGACCATCCGCGTAAACGAAAGACTCCGTCGCACTTGCAATCACCCCCGGCGTGTTCACCCGCGTCAGCGCGGCAAGCTCTTTGCCATTTCCAACAACATAGGTCTCGCCAACCTGTGCATAGCGAAGTCCTGCGAGGCGCGTCACCCAGTCGAGCGCATCCGTGACCGATACACCACGGAGCGTGACCGTTACTTTTCCGCTTGCTCCCGTTCCAGCGACGATATTGATGCCACTTTGCAAGCTAAGGGCTTTGAGAATATCGGCGACTTCTGTTGATGTGAAGTCAAGCGAAACGGTTCCCGGGCGCCGGGACGGTGCAGGCTTTGCGATACTAACCGTTGGCGCTGCGGGGGAATCGAGGCGGGCGAGCTGTAGCTGCCCAGGACGTGGACCGGATATTGATGTCTGTTGTGACTCAGCCGCCTTTACAGCTGTAGGTTTCGCATGGAAATCAAGCGTCCATTTTCGTTTTGTCGCATCTGGTGTGAGCTTCCAAACAAGCGCTCCAGGTGCATTCACCGTCAGGGCCATCCCGGACCCGCCACGCGTTGCAGTGTCGATACGTGTTATTTCTGGGGAGGCTACGGGGATGCTAGCGGCGGCGGCTTTAGTCCGTGCTAAGGGCACAAAAATGATGGGCTTCTTTCCCGGCTTTGCACTGACCCGCGGCATAAAACTTGCAGTTCCACAAATGGTGACGGTGGTCAACCCTTCGGATGCCGCAACTTTCAGGCTTGAAAGCTTAGCCGGGATTTTGTGCGCATGTGACTTTCCGGATGCAAAAAGGGTGATGCTCATCGCTGCGATGCATAAATAAGAAGTCATTTCGATTTCTCCGCCGGGTCGCTATGTGGCTGGTAGGGCTTGCCATTGCGCAAGCGAATCAGGAGGCTAGGTGTCGTGCGATGCGCAACGATCATGCCATCCAAGCGGATGGACTTAACGTAAAACCTGTCCGCCAGCGCATCCCCGATGTGTAAAAACCGTCGCTCGCCATCGGTTTCCAAAATCGCAACCGGGTTTTCGCCATCCAACAGCGTTCCTTTGACGATGCAAGCGGGGAGGTCGGGGACATCTAGTGATGGTGGTGGCTGCCGTGGTTTTTCATCATTTGATGCCCGATTTAGGGGCGGTGTAGGAGCTGGCGATGGCGGAATGCCCCGCGGGTTCCACGCCAGCGTTTCTACTCCATTGGACGGAGCAGCTGTAGCGGGGAGTGGTTTCCAAAGTTGCTTTGCGATGCCGGGCTGAGGTTGCGAGGCGCTTGGCGGAGCGGAGCGGAGCGCGGCATCCGCAACGAACGGATCACGTCCCGCGCCTGGATTAGGCACTGCATCGGCGAGGAGCTGATCGGTCGAAATGTCATCCTGAAGCACTGTGCTGGATGGCTTTGCGGTTTCCTCAGGCACCGGTTTGGCAGCGTGCGCCTTTTGCCCGCCCCCCGTTGCGACACGAAAGATACCAAAGCAGAAGACACCCACAGCAAGACAGCTGATGAGAATGAGCTTTGGTTTCTCATCTGAGGTTATCGATTTATAGGCCATTAATGTGTCCTCCCGGTTGTTTGTGCGCTTTGTGCGGAATCCTTGGCAAGCGCAGGTTGAAAGACAAAGCCTGTCATTCGGATTGTCGCGATAATCCGCCCGCTTTGCGGGGTAGCCTGCTCGGCTGGGCGCTCGGTCACTGTTTCCACTGCCAGAATTTTCGGGAATGTTGTGAGTCGGTAGAGAAACCGCGCAACGCCCCAATAGGTGCCACGTACCTCAATATCGATGCGGTCGCGGTCGTATGGAAGTGGGCGGAATGCTTTCTTATCTTCCTCAGATGCTCCTGCATCCAGTGACTTTGGGGAGACTTCAAGCGTGTGCTTCAGACCCATCACTTCAAGACCGTTTTGTTTTGCCAGCGTGTCCACCTGTCGGAGGAGCGTAGGCAAAAAGAGCTCAGGTACGACCTGCGACTCGAGATCTTTAAGTTCACGGGTTACGGCATCCGCGCTGATACGTGCAGCGGCCAGCCGCTTCGCAGTTGAGCGACCAGTAAATGCTTCCTGCTCAAACTGATGGGTCTGTGCGTTGATTTGGCGGATGGCCTGTGCGTGGTACGACCAAATGCCTCCAGAAGTGATGAGCACAAGCACCGATGCTGCAGCTAGCTTAATGGTTGGGTTGCCCGTAAACCGATGCGCTGTTTTGGGAGCATGTTGCATATCGGGTTGATCAAGCACGGCCATTTGATGCATCTCCAATCTTGCGCTTCGCACCACCTGCTTTGCCGGATGCCTTGATCGGCGCGGTCAGATCCGTGTTTCCACGCAATGTCACGGCAAGCTCAAGCTTGACTCTGCTTGCCTGATCTGGCGTGTCGGATGCTTGGGTGCTGCGGATGTCGACTTGAGAGAACATCGGGTGGGATGCCAGATCGGTGGCAACTTTGGCTGCAAGTGTCTGCGATGTCGTTTCAACGCGTAGCGTCAAATGCGTTGTTTCCCCGCCATCCGCTTCCAGCTGATCTAAACGGGTTCCAGCGGGGAGCCGACTCGCGATGGCATTCATGACCACACACCACCGGAGGGTCATTTTTCTTGCATCCGCGAGAAGCTGAACCCGAGGAAGCTGCCCGGCAGTAGCGGCCTGAATTGCTTCCATTTCCCCGATGGCTGGTTGGTGAATACGCATCTGCTTTTCAGCCATCACCATTTGGCGGCGTGCCTGCGCTTGTTGAAAGCCGCAGAGAAACGCAGTTCCGGTCAGAAACGCGCCACTGGCCAATAACGAGATTCTTCCTATGCGTTGATAGGCAAGCATTTTGTGACGCCGGCTAGCGATATCTGCGACGAAATTAATCTCACTTATCTGCATCTAGGCGACCTTTCCATGGAGAGCTGTGCGTTGCTTCCCTGGTTGAAGTCCAAGTGCGATACCAACTGCGAGTGCCCAAGCGGGTTCATCGGATGCAATTGCAGATTTCAGGTCAAGAGGCACATCGATACCGGATGCACGAAACGGATCGGCAACGTAAACAGCTGTCGAAAGCTCGTGCTTGATCGTCGCGGACAAGCGAGGATGCAGTGCGCGACCGCCAGTGAGGACAACCCCTTCAATGG
>JAURHZ010000295.1 GCA_030833025.1 Armatimonadota bacterium | reverse complement strand
CTGATGGGTACACGCGCCGATGCGGAACTCTTGCTGTGGCAGATCGCTGAGACACCGGATGCCTTCCACGAAATGTCAACCGCCATCGCTAAAACACGCATGGGTGGCTACCTGAACATCGCGTATTCTTACTTCTCACAAACCAAGCGCTCTGTTTATGAAATCCGCGGCGTCGCTGATGCAACGGAAGAGGAAGAGCGCCTCGTTATCGATCCAAGCGAAGCCAAATACCTATTTGTTTATCCATTCATCAAGACCCGACCGTGGTACCAGCTCTCGCATCACACCCGCCAGGGCATCATGGATGAACACATCGAAGTGGGTCGTAAGTACCCTTCCATCCGCCTCAACACCACGTACAGCTTTGGCATCGATGACTACGAGTTCATTGTTGCCTTCGAAACCGATGAACCGAGTGACTTCCTCGACCTCGTGCAAGAGCTGCGCGAGACCGAGTCAAGCCTCTACACCTTGCAGGACACTCCACTTTATACGTGTACGAATATGCGTCTCGAGGATGCACTTGATAGCCTCGGTGGCCCGGCAATCGCCGTGCCGCTTTCGGAGACCGTAGCGCGGGATGTCTGGGTAGAAGTGTGTCCGCTCAGTGAGTTCCTGCCAGGTCAGACACGCACCGTTTTCCTTGAAGGCAAAATGGTTGGCTTGTTCAATATCAAGGGCGAACTCTACGCCATTAACAACCGCTGCTCGCATGCCCGCGGCCCTCTCTGCGAGGGCACGATTAATGAGGATGAGTGTTCAGTTGTCTGTCCATGGCACTATGGCAAGTTTGATATCAAAACAGGCGCCGCAATCGATGGTGTCGTCCGCAAACCCGTCGAGACATACAAAGTGGATGTCCGTGATGGGATGATTTATGTTGGAACGACGATTGATGGAGCATCAGAATGAGTATCTATGGAGCCCAGTCAGTAGACTCTCCGCGTCACGATGACACAGCGCAGACCTACGATGCCCTGCTGTTCCTGTCCTTCGGTGGTCCTGAAGGCATGGATGATGTCATGCCTTTTCTACGGAATGTCTCACGAGGGCGTAACATCCCGGATGCACGCCTCGCGGAAGTCGCCCATCACTACGAAGGCTTTGGTGGAGTCTCGCCAATCAATGCTCAGAACCGCGCGCTGATTGCGGCGATGGAAGCTGACTTCGCAGCAAATGGTTTGCATCTCCCGATTTACTTTGGTACCGCAACTGGCATCCGATGGTCACTGACACCATCACGCAAATGAAAGCCGATGGCATTAAGCGTGTCCTCGTGTTTGTTACCAGTGCTTTTAGCTGCTATTCGGGTTGCCGTCAGTACCGCGAGGATGTCACAAATGCACTGGAGCTTCTCCAGCTTGGCAAGGATGATATCCAGTTCGACAAGATTCGCGTTTTCTACAACCATCCAGACTTTATCGGCACAATGGCGACGAAGACGCGAGAGGGATTGTCAACGCTTCCGGAATCCGATGCCCCTGTGCATTTGGTTTTTACCGCGCATAGCATCCCGAACAGCATGGCAGCAGGAAGTGACTATGAAGTGCAGCTCGCAGAAGCCAGCCGATTGGTCGCCGAAGAAGCTGGCGTCGCGGATTGGAGTCTTGTCTACCAGAGCCGGAGTGGCCCGCCGCAGATTCCATGGCTTGAACCGGATGTCTGCGACTACATCGAAACCCTGGCAGAAAAAGGCGTCAAGCGAATCGCGATTATCCCAATCGGCTTCATCTCCGATCACATGGAAGTCCTCTTTGATCTCGATAATGAAGCTTTGGCGAAGGCTGCAGAGATGGGTATGGATGCTGTTCGCATCTCGACCGTCGGGACAGATCCACGGTTTGTCGGGATGATTCGTAAGTTGGTGGTTGAACGTATGACGGCATCGCCTGAGCGTGAATGCGCAGGTTGCCGCGGCCCAAATCACGATATTTGCCCAGTTGGTTGCTGTGCAAAGGGTGAATCCGCACGTCCACGTCCAGCAGTAACACCAGCAAGTTAACTATCGTTACGTGCATCCTTATGTGGCATGAATCATGCAACTTGGATGATGTCTAGGCTGAGCATTGGTCTGACATCACATAAATACTGAATCGAGAATTGTCGTGTTATTGCGTAGTGATGCGTCCCCACAGTCTTTCCATTACACAACTTCCTTTATGGTGGCTTGTTCTTCCATAGCGGGTGGATTTACAGTATGAAGCTGATTGCCGTTGGTTTGAACTACAAGACTGCCCCCATTGAGATCCGCGAAAAGCTGACAATGACGGGGTGTGTTCTACGCAGTACCCTCGATGACTTGAAAGCGTTGAAAGTCACATCCGGGAGCACATCAAAGACGCAAGTCGTTGACGAAGCGATAATTCTATCGACCTGCAACCGCCTCGAGATCTATGCGGCAGCCCGCGACTCCGATGCCGGTATCGCACAGATCGAGCTCTTTCTCTCTCGCCTCCAGAACATTGAGTTGGATGCACTGAGACCGCATTTGTATTCGCTTGTCGGCGATGCAACAGCAACGCACCTTATGGAAGTTGCTTGCGGGCTCGACTCGATGATTCTTGGCGAAGCGCAGATTCTGGGACAGGTTACGGCAGCACTGGATGCTGCATTTGATGCGCAGACCGTTGGCGCAGGACTGTCTCACTTGTTCTCCCAGGCGATTCACGCCGGCAAGCGGGCTCGAACAGAGACCGTCATCAGCCGCCACACGACCAGCGTCAGCCATGCAGGTGCCGCACTCCTTACGCAGCAGTTTCCTGATGATGCACGCCTTAATGTTCTCATTCTTGGTGCGGGCGAAATGGCAGTGATGGCCGCTCAGGCACTTCAACGCCTCGGGGATCATCGCCTCGCATTCATGAACCGTACCTTCCACCGCGCTGAAGAGCTGGCGGCGGAATTTGGCGGGATTGCGATGACATGGAACGACCTCGATATGGCTCTAGAAGTCGCAGATGCCGTTATTTGCTGTACAGGTGCTCCCCATGTCGTTCTGATTAAGGAAAACATTTCGGCAGTCCAAGTCACACGTCAGTCTCGGCCGCTGATTCTGATGGACATCGCGGTACCACGTGATGTCGACCCTGGAGTTTCCAGTGTTGCTGGCGTCAAGCTGTTTGACATTGATGACCTTCAGTCAGTTGTTGACTCAAATATCGAGCTGCGTCGCGGTGCCATCCCGGCAGTCGAGCGGATTATTGAAGAAGAAGTCATTCGGTTTAACGGCTGGCTATCTAGCCGTG
>JAURHZ010000294.1 GCA_030833025.1 Armatimonadota bacterium | reverse complement strand
CTCCTCGGGAACGCGGTGCAGCGGCTAAACCTCAGTGCAAGAGCGCATGATCGAATTCTCAAAGTCGCACGAACGATTGCTGATTTGGCATCCGAGGATGCGATTTCAGAGAGCCACATCGCGGAGGCTGTCCAGTACCGGTCTATGGACCGGAGGTTGTTTGGGTGAATTGACAATCCTTAGCGACACTTGATGATTGCCTTTAGGAGACAACACTCGAATATCGCCATTGAGATAGCCGGCTGATATCAAAAATCGATATCTATGTTTCATTAATGTTCACGATTGATTCACAATCCAGCTGCATAATCTAATCATCGGGAGACGCATTCACAAAATGAAAGCAACAAACTCCCACTGTTGGTTTTCAGGAGAATTGCCATGAATAAGCAAATGATTGCCGGTGTCGCACTTGGTGCTTTCGTCGCTACTGGTCTTGGAACCGTCTACACGGCAGCTAAGGCACAGACATCCCCAACACTCACCGCTCAGCAGGGTGGCCAACAAGGTGGACGCCCAGGATTTGGCGGTCAAGGTGGACCTGGTGGTGGTGGTTTCCCAGGCGGTCAGGGTGGACCTGGCGGTGGCGGCTTCCCCGGTGGACAGGGCGGACCTGGCGGTGGCGGTTTCCCTGGTGGGCAGGGCGGACCTGGCGGTGGCGGCTTCCCTGGTGGGCAGGCCGGCGGAATGATGCGCGGGATGATGGGTGGCGGTATGCAACCTGTCGTGACAGCGACCGAGCGCTACGTGTATGTCCTCCGCGGTGACACACTCTTCCAATACTCTGCAGAGGGCCTCAAGCTGGTTGCAAAGGCTACTTTGCCACAGGATCAGCGTCAAGGTGGACCGGGCGGCGGTGGCTTTGGCGGACCTGGTGGCCCCGGAGGTCCTGGCGGAAACTAATCCCGACAGTTGGCCTAATCAATGAAATCCCCCTCCACATCTTGCGGAGGGGGATTTTTCCGTAACGGCTTCGCATATGCGTACAATGCCCAATGACACATTCCGAAACTCTGGCAGCTGGAATCATTCCGATGCTTGCGGCACGCGATGCATCCACTGCACTTCAGTTCTACACTTCTGTCTTCGGGGCTCAAGTCATCGATCGCATCGATTCACCAAATGGCACACTGCTCCACGCCAATATCCGTATTGGCGGTGCCCTGTTTATGCTCGCTGATGAATGCCCGCCCCATAATGTCTCCCCAGACACACTTGGAGGCACTCCCGTGCTTTTGCACATCGTTGTGGCATCCGTGGATGATGTCATGAAGCACGGAATCGCTGCCGGCGGGCAGCTGGTTCGCGCCGCAGAAAATCAACCTACTGGTTACCGCGCAGCAAAGCTCCGTGACCCAGCTGGCCACATTTGGTACATAGCAAGCCCCATCCGAACCAGCTAGAACGCGCCCTTTAGCGCACTCAGCGATGCCGCTGAGACATCGGCGTGCAGCGATGAACCATGCGAATCCATCGTCACAATCGCTGGGAAGTCACGCACATGCAGCACCCAAATTGCTTCAGGTGACCCAAACTCTTCAAGGTAGACATCGTCAACGCGCTCGATGCACTCCGCGTACACCTGAGCGGCTCCTCCGATGGCGTGGAGGTAGACCGCGCCGTGCTCACGGCAGGCTTCAAGCGTTTTCGCTCCCATCCCACCCTTGCCAATAACGCCGCGGAGGCCATACTTACCAATCAGGCCCGCCTGATACGGCTCTTCCCGGATGCTCGTCGTCGGTCCCGCAGCCTTGACGGTGAACGTCCGGTCATCCCCTTCGCCACGCTCAATCACCACCGGGCCACAGTGGTAAATCACCGCACCGTTGAGATCAACACCTGCTGGTACCGCACCGCCACCCGCCAGATACTTGTGAACCGCATCACGCCCGGTGTACATCGTCCCTGAGATAAGGACATCATCCCCGGCCTTGAGCTCACGCACAGCCTCTTCCGTCAATGGTGTTGTCAATCGAACTGTCGCCATCACTTCACCTCACATTTGTCTGCATCGGTTGGCATCGGCTCACGCTTCCCAAGAAAGCGCGGCTGCCGGTTGAAGACATTTATATCCAAAATCGCCGTAAAACGTGCGAACCGCTCACGTATCCACAAACCAAGCCCAAGTTGAGTCTGCACGGCGTTGAAGCCAATGGCATCGATGCCCCGCTGCCGGGCCAGGTAAACAGCCCGCTCATTGTGAAATGGCTGGCTGACAATCACAAAGCTGTTTTGCCCAAAGACTTTTTGTGCACGGACCATCGAGTCAAGCGTTCGAAACCCTGCGTAATCGCACACGACATCCTTAGCAGGAATACCCCTGCGAATGAGATCTGCTCGCATCCGGGTCGGTTCGTTGTAGCGTAGGTCGCCGTTATCCCCGCTGACCAACAGGCACTTGACGCGACCAGCGGTGTAGAGCTGCGCAGCGGCATCGATGCGTGCCTCGTACAGCAAATTCGGACGCCCCCCGGCAACTTTGGGGGATGTGCCAAGTACGACTGCGACATCGTGGATAGGAACATCGGATGGCGCATCGTAAAGCCTCCCGGCTGCCGCTTGCACCACAACTCGTTCAGAGACGACACTGGCGATGCAAACGGATGCAAGGAGGATGGCTGCCGTGATTCCGGCGAACTTGATGCCTTTGCGGAGCTTAGGAGGGATGACCACCGGGTAGGACTTCCTCAGCATCTGTGTACAGCCAGCGGACGACGTTATCTGTCGCGCCATCAAGGAGGACGCCGCGGCGGCGGTGTGCCCAACAGGCGTAGCTCACAGAAACAAAGAAGGATGCCGGTAGCCGGTTACGCTCGGTAACTTTGCATCCAAGGAGTGTTGTTTCACCCCCAAAGCCCATCGGTCCAATGCCAAGACCATTCGCCGTGTCCACAATGTCCTGTTCAAACCCTGCCAGGTCTTCCCTCGGGTTGACATCGGAAATGACGCGCAAGAGCTGCTCCTTCGCGGCATCGAGGCCACTTGCACGATCACCACCAATACAAACACCGACAAAACCAGGTGCACAGCCCTGCCCCTGTGCTTTCCAGACAGCATGAAGCACTGCCGTACGGCAACCTGCGATGTCGCGTCCGGCCTTTACACCGAGCTCAGGAAATTCCATCGGGAGGGAATACTGGGCACCAACATTCTCACATCCACCACCCTTGAGCATGCAGCGAACATCGACCGTTGGATGCTCCCATGCCTCAAAGTGAAACAATGGCGTCCCGGGGCCGATGTTGTTG
>JAURHZ010000293.1 GCA_030833025.1 Armatimonadota bacterium | reverse complement strand
ATCGGCTGGTAGTGGCATATTCTGGAATGTCGCAGCATAAGCGGTATCTAGCTGCTCGTAGGTCGCCGTTCCATCGGGCAGAACGTCTTTGACATCGTGCTTAGACTCTGAGCGAGTTGTGATCAGGACATCACCAGATTCATCAGCCTGGCGGCCACTGATCTTGATGTACGTGCGGTAGCGTGGCGCTTCACCCTTTGTAAAGTTGACTGTCCAGCTGTAGGTTCCATCTTTGGCCACAACCGCTGGCGCTGTCTGTGCCAGTGCTACATGAGCAGGTAAAACGGAGAGTGTAACTGCGAATAGCGCAAAAGCCTTGCCGATATGCATGAAGCCAATCCTCAATCGTCAATAATTCAACCCATCGGCATACTGCTACGCATCGATGGTCTTGGCTTCTATCATTACCGGAACTCGTTAGAGATGCCAATAGAGTGCTTGTGATATAGTGCCTATCGCAAGATTTGTTTTTCCGAGAGGATGACATCACTGCTTTCCACAGCCCAAATGTGGTTGTGAGACGGTTTGGTAAAGGGGGGAAACGAAATGGCACAAGTTCAAGTCAAGCCAGGTGAACCAATTGAAATCGCACTCAAGCGCTTCAAGAAGGTTCTTCAACAGGATGGCGTTCTCAAGGCTGCCCGCGCTCATGAATTTTATGAGAAGCCAAGTGACCAACGTCGCCGTGCAGAAGCCGCCCGCCGTCGTAAGATTGAGCGGAACGAAGAGCGCTAAGCTCTAATAAGGATTCGGGGATGGTTTTACATCATCCCCGTTGACAATTCATTGGCAATCTTTTCAGAAATAGCAACTCGGTTCCGCACCAAAGTTGCACCTCAACCCCAGGATGGACGTTCAGCGTTCCGATTACGTGCAGCGATGCGCCGGACGACGTCTACACCTGCCCCTGCGCCCGAACGCTTCAACATTGTTCTGGGTATCGCCGTTACTATTGCACTCACGGCACTCCTCTGCGTACATCTCCTCCCGAATCGCACTAACCTCAAGCTTGGTGAAACTGCAGCCTCCGATGTCGTTGCACAGCGAACGGTTCGCTACGAGGACACCGAGCTCACAGCGCGCCTGAGACGTGAAGCCGCCGATGCGGTTGACGATGTGTATGTTGTTCAATCGGATGCTGCGAAGCAGGCAGATGAAGCCCTCCAGGCTGTGTTTAGTATTCTTGAGACTGCTGACCGAGATGCTGACAAAGTCATCGTCAATGATGTCGAACGGGCAACCGGGCTCGCACTATCCTATAAAAAAGTACTTGAGCCACTCCTAAATGCCGATCGCTCACAGCGGACCGCAGCGCTGAGTGTCTCAATGTCCGTCATTAATCGCGTAATGACCACGCCAATCCGTGACACACGGGATGACATCGCTGTGGCAAAGAGAGACTCTGGCGCAGCAATGGCTATTGACACGTTGCCGGAGCCACTCCGATACCCGGTACGAACCATTCTCCAAGGGCTGGTCACGCCCAATAGGATACTTGACAGGGTAGAGACTACTCGCAGACGCGCGGATGCACAATCCCGCATCCCACGCCAGTACCGCCGTGTCGCAGCTGGGCAGGCGGTAATCCGAAGCGCCGAACGGGTAACGCAGGCACATTTGGATGCATTCAGCGCCCTTGGATTACGCTCGTCGACACTCGATGCTACTGCCATCTCGACCGTCTTCCTGCTGGTCAGTGGCATGGTGCTCTTAGTCAGCGCATTTGCACGACAATATGCAAGGGACATCTGGTCGCGAAACAACCTCAAAGTCCTAACAGCAATCGTTGTAACGATCGCCGTGGCTGGCATCAAAATCGGCTCGACCTTGCTCGGACTGCCATTCTCAGGCGTTCACTTTGGGTACCTTGGCATGATGTGTGTGGCATCCGCCGGGATGGTACTCGCGGTCCTCGTCTCACCTAACATCGCGACCCTCGTCGTTGCACTCCTTGCGACAGCTGCCGGACTCATTCTGAACAATGAGCTACGCTTTACAATCGTCACGCTGGGGTCATCCCTCGTTGGCATTGTCGCAGTCTCAACGCTCCGGAACCGGACAGACCTCCTTCGGAGCGGTCTGCTTCTCGCTATTTCCAATGCGCTTCTCATCGTCCTTGCCGGTCTTATCGAAGGAGATACCGCACAGGAACACATCACAGGAGTCCTCTGGGGCGTCGTCGCGGGTGGTGTCGCCCTCATGCTTTTCTACCTCGGTGTCGCTGTGTTTGAGCGGATTTTTGGTGTCACAACGCACCTGCGCCTGCTAGAACTCGCCGATCCAGCGACGCCGTTGCTCCAAGAGTTCCGGATGCATGTCCCGGGGACCTACGCACACTCGCTGATGGTGGCAAACCTTGCCAGCGGTGCCGCTGAAGCCATCGGGGCAGATGCCCTCTTAACCCGTGTCGCTGCCTACTACCATGACCTTGGAAAAATGAGCCGTCCAGAGTTCTTTATCGAAAATCAGACCGGCGAGAACATCCACGAAACTCTCAACCCAAGCTTATCCGCTGTCGTTCTGGCATCCCATGTAAAAGATGGCATGGAGATGGCAAAGGTCGCGGGCATTCCCGCCAAAGTCATTGATGTGATGTCACAGCATCACGGCACATCGGTGATGAAGTATTTCTACCATCAGGCCACGGATGGCATCCCAGATCGCCTACTCGAAGCACAGTTCCGCTATCCTGGGCCGAAGCCACAGTCCAAAGAAGCGGCCATCCTGATGCTGGCAGATACCGTTGAAGCCGCAAGTCGTGTGCTGCAACAGGCAACGCCACAAAAGCTGGCGGAGTTTGTACAAAGGATGATTCAAGACAAGCTCGCAGATGGCCAGCTCGAAGAGAGTGACCTTACGCTTCGTGAACTCAAGACGATAGAGACAGTGTTTATCCACATCTTGAGCGGGACGATGCACGGGCGTATTCGGTACCCGGAACAGGATCAGGCCGATGCAGCACTCGAAAACCCACGGGAAGCACGGAGCGATGATGACCGCTGACGCCGATATACAAACTGAAAATCTCGTAAGCCGGCGGGGCGTCTCGTGACGGTAGATTTCTCCAATCCGGATGCCGTTGATTCCGCGCTGCTGCAGGGAATCACGGATGCACTTATACGCTTGCTGAATGCACCAGCTCTTTTCCCGGTGCAACGGTCACTTATTCCAGTGACTACGTTTTTTGATGGCGCTGAAGTCACAATAGCATTCGTTGATGATGCTGAAATACAGGACCTCAATAAAACATGGCGGG
>JAURHZ010000292.1 GCA_030833025.1 Armatimonadota bacterium | reverse complement strand
AGTGCCGCTGTGCCATCGGTAGAAAGAAGGTTTGGATCGAGGAGCAACCGCCCGCCATCCGCAGGAGCATCCCCCACAAACAGCTGCGCTTGGTTCGCAAGTCCGGGATTGTACGTCCAGAACCACTTGCCGCCTTCCTGCCAGGGCACGCCGATGCGCTCATAGTTCCAGAGGTTTGCGAGGCGCTCACGCAGCGCATCCCTTCCTGCAAGTGTCCGCAGGTAAGGAAGGGTTACTGCATTTTGTGCAGCCACCCAGGATGCGGTTTCATCTGAATTCGCATCCTCAAGCCAGCGATACGGGTCAGCGACAGGGGTGTCATGGATGACATCCACGATGTCCTCGCGGCGGGTTACCGGATACTTCATTGGCCTCGTTACTCCTGAAAATCCATTTGAAAACTAACTAGCGTCGACCACCATCCGATGGCCGCTCGTGACTCTCAAGCCTACGCAAAACGGTGAGCAAATTCCGCATCGGCTCTGGTAGTGGCGTACGAACATCCACAACCTTCCCCGTCCTTGGGTGGTGGAATGCCAAGCGATACGCGTGCAGTGCCTGTCCACCAAGCTGCGCAACCGCGGCATCGATTTTGACATCACCCGTGCGGCGAATTCCACCGTAAAGCGTGTCTCCAACCACCGGATGTCCAGCGAATTGGCAGTGCACACGGATTTGGTGTGTACGCCCGGTGTCGAGGCGGCATTCCCAAAGCGAACATGGCCCAAGAGGCTCGCGCATAATCACTTTGGTGACGGCTTTACGGCAGACGCCTTGCGTTGAGCGCAGGTGGACAGCCATTTTCTTGCGGTCCTGTGGATGCCGTCCGATTGGGGCATCGATGACCGCATCCGGGAAGCCCGGCGTCCCCCAAACAACCGCCGCATAGCGCCGTTTTGCATCCCGTGACTGAATCTGCTCCTGCAAGCCGCGGTGCGCATAGTCGTTCTTAGCGACCATGAGGAGACCAGTTGTGTCCATATCCAGACGATGCACGATTCCAGGTCGTTCTACGCCGCCGACGCCACTGAGCTGGCCTTTGCAGTGATGCAAGAGCGCATTTACAAGGGTTCCGGAGAGGTGACCAGCACTTGGATGAACAGGCATCCCGCGCGGTTTTTGTACAACTAAGAGGTCTTCATCCTCGTAGTGCACGGTCAGTGGAATGTCCTCGGGGAGGATTTCGCTCGATGTAATCTCGGGAATCTCGAGAATCATCGTCTGTCCGGTCTGGACCTTGTTCGCCGAGCGGGTTGCCGGCTTACCACTGATGATCAGACCTCCCGCTTCCAGCCAGCGCTGGATAGCGGCACGGCTGGCCTGTGGGAGCAGTGTCGCAAGAGCAGTATCTGTGCGAGATAAATGCAGCTCCTCCGGAACTACAAATGTATAGGTACCTGCAACCAGAGGCTCAAGCTCAGCAGGCGCATCGTCTTCGGCGCCATCAAGCTCATCGTCATCAAAACCATCCACATCTTCAACTAGCGGCATCAGGCAGCAGTCTTCTTTCCGCGCTTTGCCAGTAGCAAATACGCTCCCAAACCTACGAGGGCAACCGCGATGGATGCATATTGCCCGGTCGTGAGCACTCCAAACTGCACCTTTGCGGTCGCGCCCTCACGAATAAATTCCACACCAAAGCGATAAACACCGTACAGGATGGCGAACATCGCGAGCAGCTGTCCGGGGACGCGCTTCTTCGGCTCGAGCACATGGAGAATTCCATAGATGATCAGACCACAGATGGCGGAGTAGATTGGCACAGGGTGTACGGGGTTAATGCCAACGGTCTCTGCAGTATCCGGAAGGTTGACGCCCCATGGAAGCGTGCAGTGGGTTCCAAAGCAGCAGCCATTGAGGAAACATCCGATGCGCCCAACAACATACCCAAGTGGCAAGCCAATGGCTGCAATATCCGCAGCATCCCCGAGGGCGATCCCACGCTTCTTCGCGGTTGCCATCCCGGCCCACAGACCACCAATAAACCCACCAAAGCTGGTCGATCCGCCCTGCCACATCGCGAAAATCTCAAGTGGATGCCCGATGAAATAGGACGGTTGCTGGATGACGTAGGCGATACGCCCACCAAGAACGCCTCCGATGAGCCCATACAGCGCGCAGTCCCAAATGACTTGCGGGTCGACTTTGTAGCGATGCGCTGACTTAGCACCGCGCCATGTTGCGAGGAGGAAGGCAAACATCAGCATCACCCCCCACGCGTGGACGGGGTAGTTACCGATTTTGAAGAGGGTTGGATGCATGGTGAGAGTTTCCTATCGCCTATACGGACCCGGATGGCGAATCGTTACCGGGCGTGTCCCGTGCGACTTCCTGTTCAAGGGGTGTTGGCTGCCAAAATGAAAGCAGGAGTAGGCAGATGATGCCTATGGTGATGGCGCTATCTGCGACATTGAAAATGGCGAACTTGATGCCACGGACATCGATGAAGTCAACGACATTTCCAAATCGGATGCGGTCAATCATATTGCCGAGTGCGCCGCCTAGAGGCATTGAGAGTGCGATGCCATAGGTGAGGCTCAGCCGCCCGGCGGCTTTACGCTCGGTGAGGATGATTCCCAGCATCACAACCGCACTCGCGATCAGGATGATTGGGATTTTGCCCTCAAGCATCGAGAAGGCAATCCCGGGATTACGCACATGGGTAATGTGGAAAATGCCTGGGATGATTGGAATCGTCCCCGTTTCACCGATGGGCATTTTTGCAAGCACGATAGCCTTGCTCAGCTGATCGAGGGTAGCGACAAGCAATGCGGAGAGGTAGAAGCCAAGCGGCGACAGCTGCCGCTTACCCATCATTCCAGGGAACATCAGGCTTCCTGTTCCAGTGTGACTGCACCGCGGCGCAGCAGCTCCCGAACGATGTTGGCCTGTGGGATAGAAAGCGTTGGATGCTCAGGATCTGTCCCGACATCCTCGCGGATAAACCACGACCGCATACACTTCTGTCCTGGAGCAGCCTGCACGCTGACGCTGATTTCAGCACCGGTTGTGAGGTCAAGCTTTGCGACAATCAACGCCTCACGGAGGACATCGATTTGTGCAGCATCCAGAGGCGCGGTAACGGTCGCCCACGCTTCGGCACTCTTGGTGATGCCACCTTCGGCCCGGATCGTTTCCATGGATGCATTGAAGGCATCCCGAACCTGCAGAATCGTGCCGAACAGCACTTCGACATCTGCATTGATCTTAGCAGGGTCAGCAACTGGGAAGTCGGCAACCTGTGGGCTGATAGCGATATCGGATG
>JAURHZ010000291.1 GCA_030833025.1 Armatimonadota bacterium | reverse complement strand
CACCGAGGTTTTGCCCATCCCGTAGCTCTTCCTTGGTACGCTCGAAGATCAGGATGTTGGCATCCACGGCCATACCGACCGAAAGGATGAAGCCCGCGATACCCGGCAGCGTGAATGTAACAGGTACGAGGACGAATGCAACATAGGTGAACAGCGTGTAAAGGATCAAGGCCACACAGGCGACAGCACCTGGGAGGCGGTAGATCCACAGCATAAACACGATGACTGCGGCGAGACCGACGAGGCCAGCGACAAAGCCATTACGCACCGCTTCGGTTCCAAGGGTTGCCTCGACCGACTGCTGTTGGATGATGCGGAGTGGAACTGGGAGCGAACCACCATTGAGGTAGTCTGCGAGCTGCTTTGCTTCCTTAAGGTTGGCGAATGGCGAGATAGATGCACGGCCATTGAGGATTGGCTCATTAATGTTTGGAGCCATCAGGATACGGCCATCCAAGTACATCATCAGGATTTCCTGACTATGGTCCTTGGTGAACTGTGCAAACTTATCGCGGCCACGTGTGTTGAACTCGAGCTCGACAAGCGCGCCGGTTCCACCTGGGTTGAAGTTAGCGTGTGCGCCACATGCGAGCTGGACGCGTCTGAGCCATCCATTTGCTTGGTAGCTTGGTTGAGGAAGGCATCAAAGTTCGTGACTTCATCTGCGAGTGGCTGGAGCTTAGCGACATCTTCAGGGAGAATCTTGGCACTGGTCTTGCCACCGGCACTCGGCAACGTCTCGAGAGGCGCAGGCAGCGGGGTTTCGGTTGCCTTCGCAGCATCCTTATCTGCACGATCAAACATTTCGCGTAGCGCTTGATTGGAATGGAAGCGATCACGGAAGCGCTGGCTGCTGTTCTGATCGAGGATTTCGTAGTGGTCACGGATAGGACCATCGGATACGACATCCAGCTTGTAACGACCTAGCGCATTGCGCTGCGTCACCCAGTCAGGGGAGTAGTAGAACTCAAGCTGAGCGGTCTTTTGCAGCTGCTCAACGATTTCCTGATTGTTCTTGACGGCAGGAATTTCGACGACGTACTGATGATCACCCTTTGGGATGATGACCGGTTCCGCAACGCCATTGGCATTGACGCGGTTCTCGATAGTCCGTAGCACGGCAGCACGGGTGTCGTCGTTCCAGCGTACATCCGAGGACAGCTTTTCAATCTGTGCCTCCAGGACGACGCGGGCTCCACCCTGGATATCCAGACCGAGCTTGGGAGTGACGCGCTTACTGAAGGCGTTTTTCGGAGCGAGCACTGGGGCAAGCACCACTGCAATTGCCGCCAGCGTGAGCGCAATGATAATGACAGATAGACGTTGAGGCTTCATATTTGACCTAAAACCAACCGATATTCGAATCAGTATATCGTTGACGGCTATTTCCAGTGCACCTAACTAGAGGTGTGGAATGTGTCCGCGCTTGCATTGATGCGCGAAGCGTGCTGTTATACGGTATGCAACCTCATCGGATCGCTTTCGCACTATGTGTCGCCGCAGGATTGACTGCTTCGAGCATCGCGATCGGTTGCGCCAAAAAACAACCTCCAAAGCCGGACTCCGACAAGGTAGATGCTGCTAAGTTACAGCAGCTTCGGAAGGATAACCCGGACATCCAGGCAGAGATTGGTTCCTTTGATGCCGTTCTCCCAGATGGCAAAGGCCGCCCTTGGGTGGCGGTTTCCGGTGTGGCATCCGCAAAGCTCCTCACCGACCCAAATGGAAACCGAAATGCGACATCGACCATCAAAGGGACTAAAGCACTGATTTACCAAAATGGTAAGCCAGCATTCACTCTCGAAGCTCCGCTGATAATCGCAGACCAGCAATCCGCACGCGTAACGGCACGTGGCCGGGTCTACGCTGCATCGGTGGGGGGCACATCGGATGCCATCCGCAAGCTGGCATCGGATACCATGATTTGGGATATGCGCCGTGCGACATTGGTCGGTAAAGGCAATATCCGCCTCTATGACAGCACGGGCTTTGATATCCCGGCGGCCTCCTTTAAGGCGGATGGAACCCTAGGGCGAATCGCAGTATATACGGATGAAAAGCCGGTATCCGGCTGGTGGAAATAGGTGTCGATCATGTCACGTGATGTCTTTACCGGGATCTTGGCTACCGCAATAACCGCGGCGGTTGCATCGCAGCTGCACGCCACCCCGCAGCCTCCCAAGGGCACGGCAGTCGTCGGCCGCTTTACCATCAGCAACCCCGGTGGCTCTCTAAATGCGGAATTCCGTGACCGAACCAAGCCGGTATTCGAAATGGCTGGACCTGAGCTAAAGCTGCGCTCCACCCAGCTTGACCTCGATGCCTATAAGGCTCGCCTTGAAGTTAGCGGCAAAATCGTTGTCAAAGGGACGCTTACCGGACCCCTGAAAATCATCGTCAAGGGCACTGACCAAACAGACACCATCACGTGCAGCGGGGCGACGTACACACAAACCGATCCCAAAGCGGATGCCGAGATCATTCTCCAAGGCGATGTTCGCTGGGTTCACATCTCTCCAAATGTAGATGGCCCGGCGGAGCTGACCGGTAATGGCGGCAAAATCATTCTCCGCAGCGGGACTGCCGGACCCCTCATTGAGCTAGGAAGCGGTTCGTTCTCCGCCACGCCAAAGCCTCCAAAAAACGCACCGGGTAAGAAACCTTGAGCACTCCTGCGCAGGAACG
Source organism: Armatimonadota bacterium (assembly GCA_030833025.1). Lineage (GTDB taxonomy): Bacteria > Armatimonadota > Armatimonadia > Armatimonadales > Armatimonadaceae > CAIRTT01. The sequence continues at coordinate 583 of JAURHZ010000291.1, read as the reverse complement.
CCACAAAATCTCCGTTCACGACCTCATCAAGGAATATCGTGGGCGCCGCGTTGTCAATGGCGTCAGCCTCTCGTTTGAGCAGGGCGAAATTGTTGGCCTCCTTGGTCCAAACGGTGCGGGCAAGTCCACAACGTTCTATATGACTGTCGGCTTGGTCAAGCCGCTTTCCGGCAAGGTGATGCTTGATGAAGAGAACATCACCCCGCTCCCGATGTACAAGCGGGCTCGCCGCGGTATCGGATACCTTGCGCAAGAGCCGAGCATTTTCCGCAAGCTCAGCGTCATCGAGAATATTTTGCTTGTTCTTGAGGCCGTCGGGTGTCCTAAGGGTGAGCGCAAGGACAGGGCGATGCAGCTGCTGGCCGAGCTCGGGATGGACAAAAAGGCCGAGCTACGCGCATTCAGTCTCTCGGGAGGCGAACAGCGGCGTGTGGAAATCGCACGCGCCCTTGCGGCAGATCCTAAGTTTCTCCTCCTCGATGAACCGTTTGCTGGCATCGACCCACTCGCCATCGCCGATATCCAAGTCGTTGTCCGCCAGCTACGCGAGCGCGGCCTCGGTATCTTGATCACCGACCACAAT
>JAURHZ010000290.1 GCA_030833025.1 Armatimonadota bacterium | reverse complement strand
GTCTGCGCCTGACGTTGCATCGGCGATGTTGGTCGCAGGAATAACGCCATAGCGGTCATGGAGGGCTTGTGCGGATGCTGGCGAGGATGTGCGGACGCGGATGTTCGCAGGGGATGTGATCCCGGACAATATCCACCCGTGGACAAGGGCGGTGCCCATTTTTCCGCACCCGATAACAGCGATGTTCATGGTGTTATGCTACCGCGACAAAAAAAGCCCTCCTAGGGTGTAGAAGAGCTTAAGGGTAGGTACAGATGATTTGATACCGATGTTTACTAAAGTTGCAGTTACCATGCCAAAGCCGTTATTTTTGGGAACGAGGCAAAAAAATACCCCCGGGGAGATCGTCCTTCCCCGAGGGCTTGTGCATCGATAGATAACCAATATCTCGATGTGAACTTAGTGGGCAATTCTCATGCCAAGAAGCTCACTCAAATGGAGATTTAGTTTGTGGACAGTGCTGCAAGAGCCGCATCATAGTTTGGCTCATCGGCAATTTCAGCCACGAGCTCGCTATGTAGCACGGTGTTGTCTTCGCTGAGAACAACCACAGCGCGTGCCGTCAAACCGACCAGTGGTCCGCTTGTGAGCTCGACGCCGTAGTCATTGAGGAAGGATGCCCCACGCATCGTCGAAAGGTTATGCACATTCTCGATGCCTTCCGCGCCGCAGAAGCGTGCCTGTGCGAAGGGGAGGTCAGCGGAGATGCAGAGGACGACGGTGTCGTCGAGTCCGGATGCGAGGGTGTTGAAGCGTCGAACGGATGCTGCGCAGGTTGGGGTGTCGATGCTTGGGAAGATGTTCAGGACTTTGCGTGTGCCTGCGAATGTTTCGAGTGTGGCATCGGAGAGGTCTTTTGCGACGAGGGAGAATGCTGGCGCGGCTGTGCCAGGTGCGGGAAATGTCCCTGCGACATCGAGTGGGTTGCCTTTAAGGGTTACTGTGCTCATGGTTGTTGCTCCTAGATGGTGTGCTGTTCGCCGGGATTATGACAGATGGATGACTCTTTAGGAACATCCAGTGGCGATTTTCTGAAGTGGGAGTGCGTTGATGTTGGGGTTTGCTGGTCGGGGATGGAAAAGCCCCCGTGTGCTTTTCGGCATTCGGGGGCTTGTCGGAAACCTGTCAGGTGTTAGAGTCCGCGAGGTGGTGTTCCCGTAGTGGAAGGCGAGCCAGCTGGCCCGGATGGCCGTAGCGGTTGTGCATCTGAGTGGTCGATGGTGACCTGAACGGTGCTCGGCGTAAACAGCCAAACGCGGTCTGAGACGCGCTCGATGTAGCCATTGACACCATACGTTACGCCACTGAGGAAGTCGGTGACCTTCTCTGCGGTGCGGGCCTGGCACTTCTCAAAGTTTACGAGCTGTGGGGCACCTGCACGGAGGCGATCAGCAACCTTTTGAGCATCATTGAATTCGTAAACGGTCAAGATGGTGATGGTTTGTTCAGGGTGTGTCGTGATGCGGACACGGTCTTTGGTACCGATGTCGTAAATCCGGCCAGCTGGCCTTTCAGAGGAAACCTCATCCAAATCGTCATTGTTGTGACGCAAACCCGCGAAGAAGCCCTTTACACGGTCAACCACGCTGACACGTGGTCCGTCGAACTCTTCATCGTCATAATCCTGATGGTACATCCTCTAACTCCTCAACTAACCATCGGTCTCTCACCGAATATAGCGGTTCCTACCCGAACCACTGTTGCCCCCTCGGCTATCGCCAAGGGGTAGTCCCCCGACATCCCCATCGAGAGAATGCCCTGACACTGCACTGGCAGCGCGTCATACAGCTTCCGAACACTCGCAAATGCCTTGCGCGTCTCGACATCACCAATTCCTAACGGTGCCATAGCCATCAGGCCACGCAGCTGTAGGCTCGGCAGCTGTATCACCTGCTCCGCCAACTTTGGGATCTCCGCAGGAGCGCATCCGCTCCTACCAGCCGCCCCAGTCAAATCCACTTGCAGGACAACCTGAAGTACCTTGCCCTGACCCTTCGCTGCATCCGCGAGCGCGTTTGCAAGCTTTGGCCGATCAAGAGTCTGCACGATGTCAAATGTTTGCACGGCTAGCGCGCTTTTGTTTGACTGCAAACCACCGATAAGATGTAATGTGGCATCGGACATTTGTCCCAGCAGCGCCCGTTTGTTGGCTGCTTCCTGCACATAGTTTTCGCCGAAGTGGCGACACCCTGCATTGTAGGCTTCCAGCACGCGTTCAGCGGGCTGGTACTTGGAGACAGCAACCAGTTGGATGCTTTCGGGGGTTCTTCCGGATGACTCCGCGGCCCGTGCTAGTTGGTCTTTCACCATGTTTACACGGTCTGCGATATTCATTCTGCTTAACAGTGCATATGGTACACAGGACTGTCAAATGTTGTCAATAAAGTCATAATCTCAACGGTGAAATTACTGGGTTTCCAGAAAATATAAACGCACCGGTGAATGTCGCAGAAACACCTAAAACTGGGAATTGTTACGTCTATGGACACGGCCGAGTGGGCATGGTGCTTGAGCGGTACACAAAATTTAGAACAATCCACATGTGGCTGCGTGATGTGTACAGCTCCGGTGGATACGCAGTTTAGAAGATGTTGATGGTTTGCAAATAGATCTGGGTTTCTCATGCGATCGTGTTTGGTACATCCTTCAATCCAGTAGAAAATTCTGTGTAGGGGAGGGCCGCTGTGCCCTCCCGCAATCCTCAAGTAATTGAACAATCCACATGTGGCTCCGTGGCGTGTCCAGCTCCGGCCACCACCAAGACGCCCACGAGAAACCACCATCCACAACTACAGGCTAGTTTGGGGCTAAGATGGTTTCCGGCCTTCGCTGGACACACCACTCCGCTTAATACGCCTTTTCGAAGATGTTAATCAATGGCCTTTGGACATCCGTTACTCCAAACAGCGTCCCGATACCACGGGCGGACACGGCGGTCCGCCCCTACGCGGAATTGGACAACGAAACCAACGCCATATCCCGATAGCCAGCCTGCCAACGCGATGCGGGGTGGGATGTTGAATGGGCGTGCCTCAAGGCGTACCCAAATCAGCAATGCGATACAAGAGGACAAAACGTCCGCCGGCATAGGCACGAGCGTGAGGCACCTACCCCGCGAGCGCATTGAAACCGTGAAGATTGAAAAAATTCGAAGTGCGTTACCGCGGGAGGGCGTGGCAGCCCTCCCCTACACTGACATTTCCAACTATTGAAGCTGACTAATGCACTACCGACTCTGGGTCAACCTCAATCGTCAAGCCATCCTCAATACG
>JAURHZ010000028.1 GCA_030833025.1 Armatimonadota bacterium | reverse complement strand
TGCTTGCTGCAGCGCTCCACAATATCTTCACACTCGTGATGCGTTCCGATCATGTCATCGTCGGCACAGCCTTGAACTTCCTCGCCATTGGCATCACTGGTGTCTTGTCACGCACCCTGCAGAAGTCACACCCAACGATTCTGAAAGCACAAAGCCTCCCGCCTCTTCTTGCCGGGATGAACGCACTTACGCTGCTGTTCATCATCCTTATCCCTGTTCTGTGGTGGGTTCTGCACCGGACTCGCCTTGGCATTGGCATCGCAGCCACGGGCGAGCTACCGAAAGCTGTCACAGCAGCTGGCTACAGCGTTTTTGCCTATCGTTTTTTTGTGAGTCTTGCTTGTGGCGCCTTCTGCGGTGTTGCTGGTGCAGCGCTTTCTATCGGCATTTCCAACAACTTCACTGACAACATGACAGCATCCCGCGGATTTGTAGCGCTGGCCCTTATCGTTGTTGGTCGATGGTCACCGATTTGGACAGCTATTGGGACGTTGGGGTTCGCAAGCCTCGATGTTCTTCAGGCAAGCCTCCAAGCCGCAGGTAAATCTTGGTTGCCTTATCCTATTCTGCTTGCGCTACCGTACATTCTCACACTCGTGGCGCTAGGAACCGCAAGAGCATCCGTACGGCCTCCGAAGTATCTTGGCATCACAACAGAGAACTAAAACGAAAATCGTTATGAGAATTTTCTTCAAAGAAGAGAACTTGAAGCGTTGAGGGTGCCTGCCTGTAGCAGGTTAGCCCTCGGAACCTCAAGAGCATCCGGACGGTCACCGAATTATCTTGGCATCACAACTGAAAACTGAACCACGCTGAATGCTGGAGATATCTGTAGGACTGCCTGACACTGAATTGCATCACCCAACGCCGGGGATGTCTACAATCGGTATACTCGAACATCGTGCAAACTCTTACCGGGCTGGATACAGCTGCTCTAACATCACTCATAACATCCAACGGACAGCCTGCCTACCGAGGCAAACAGCTCGCCGAAAGCATTTACACGCGCCGCGTCCGAAGTATCGATGAAATCACAACGCTCCCAGTAGCCCTTCGGCAAACACTCGCAGAAAACTACACCATCGGAAGCTGTAAGGTTATTGGCAAACAGGAGGCCGTTGATGGCACGGTTAAGTACCTCCTGTCCTTCAACGATGGCGAAGTCGTAGAGACGGTCTTTCTTCCTTACGAAAGCCGCACCAGCATTTGTATTTCCAGCCAAGTTGGCTGCCCAATGGGCTGCTCCTTCTGCGCAACAGGTACCGAAGGTCTTGTCCGTAATCTGACCACCGCCGAAATCATCGACCAGCTCCTAATCGTGCAAGCCCTTCATCCTGAGACGCGCATCTCACACGTCGTGATGATGGGCATGGGCGAACCCCTGCTCAACCTGCCAAATGTCATCGCGGCGCTGACCCTGATGGCGAACGAAATGGGACTTAGCTGGAGGCACCTGACAGTCAGTACGGTTGGTGTCATCCCAGCAATCGAAAAACTTGCGCAAATGGACCTGCCGCTGACTCTTGCGGTGTCCTTACATGCTCCTACTGATGACCTCCGCGATGAGCTGGTCCCGCTGAACCGAAAGCACAACATCGCCCGTCTGATGCAAGCCTGTAGCGAATATGTCTACCAGACCAATCGCCGTCTCACATTTGAATACGTCCTGCTCGCAGGAGTCAACGATCGTGATGAAGATGCACATGCACTAGGAAAGCTGCTCGCAAAGCAGCCGCTGTGCGCACTCAATACAATCCCGTACAACTCAACCGATGTCGAAGCTGCATACAAAAGGCCACAAGCAGCTGCGACGCATCGCTTCAGGGACATCGTCGCGTCTTACGGCGTCACCGTAACCCAGCGCCAGGAACGCGGACAGAAAATCGCCGCTGCATGCGGACAGCTCAAGCGCTCGGCCCTTCGCTCAGGGCACTCGCTCGTGCCTCTGCAAATGCTGAAGGCGGATGCCTAGTCATGAGCACCGACTCCGATGGTTTGGACGCAACCACGGATACCCCGATACGCCTGCCGGCCGAGTGGACGCAGGCGGAGTGGCAGGCTGTGCTTGCCAAAACAAAGCCCGCAAATATCATCGCGTTTTTGCGCGCCAATAAAGTCCAGCCATCCGCGTTCCGCCTTCTCCCCGAGCTAGTAAAACTCCCAACAAATCGGCTTCTCATCGCACAAACACTCGCCAAAACACCGAAGCTTGCTGCGAAGTGGATAACATCTGATGAACCCACTGACTCCGTAGCGGCTTCTCCAAATCCGCAAACGACACTAGCAGAAGCGCCCCGAGGTGGCCTCGCACGGATGCAGCGGCAGAAGCCCACTACGGCACCGATCGTGAAGTCCAACAGAGACGATGCGGACCAGCATCCAAAACCACAGGCACACCCCGAACCGGATGCCCCGGTGGCATCTATCGATGCAACACTGGAGCTGCGCCAAAAGCTGTCCGAAACTGAAGATCGCATGCGCGACCTCGAGCAGCAACTGGATGCAGCACGGAGCGCAACTAGCCGCCTAGAGTCTGAACTGGCAACATTGCAACGAACATCGAAGTTTGCAACCGAGTTTGTCGATCGAATCCAAGATGTCGTCGAGACCGAACGAGGAACTGATTTCCGCAAATATCCGGTAGAAAAGCGTCCCGCACGCCTCAAGACAGAAACTCTTAAAGTCCTTCGTAGCGAGGCAGCGCTACAAGCTGAAATCGATAGTCTCCGTAAACAACTTAAGTCCCCCGCGCCTACCGGAACTGTACCTACAGTAGCCGAGAAGGCTATTGAGCACGCCATCGCCCCACAGGTCAAAGCCGCGATGCAAGCCATCATGCTGCACGGCAAAGCTGAATGGAATGCCATTCAACGTTTAGTGAATCTTCTTTTACAAGATGCGTCGCTAACACAAGTCGACATCGCAAGCCTCCGGCAGGTACAAGCTGAGGCCCTACTTCGTGGCAAACACGATGAAGAAGCACTTAGCCTCCTTGGCGAAGCGCTCCGTCTTTTCATTAGCAAGAAGCGTTACGCAGATGCCCTCGACTGCCTTGTGTTGGCTTTGCGGGCAATCTCCACAGATGGTGTTTCGCCAGATGTTCTTGCTGCGATGCGTTCTTTGGTATCGCAAGTCCCGGATGACTCGATGCGTAAGCTGGTGCATCCCCTCGCGCGGCTTCGCTCGCGTAACCGAAAGGCGTTCGAGCATCTGTTGCCTAAAGCAACGGACTGTGTGGCTACGAAGCGCTTGATTGCCGGCGTGGATGCTCTTGCAACGCGTCGTATCACCGATGTGGAAACGCTATCCCTCCCGCTTGTGAGTGGACGGCGTCATAGCTGCACGGTGCGGGAGATCATCCGCCGTATTGAGCGCGGTGATGAAAGCTATATCGAGCGTGTCAGGGAAGGGTTGGAGTTATTGCTTCAGCAGGATGATGCCCTTGCTCTTGCGATTGAGGCATGCTTGCGAGATTCCTCATCCCCTTGGGCGCTCATCCCACTCCATAATCACCACTGGAGAGCCGCAGTCATCGATGCATCCAATGTTGCACGCTGGAACAGCGGTAAAGCAGGCGACAAATCGGTATCACATGCATCGCGAATCAAGGCAATCTGGCAACAGCTGGTGCTCGATGGTTACTTCCCAGTGAACATCTACGCTGATGCTAACTTAAAGCATAATGTGACTGACCCGGATGTCCTAACGCAGCTGATCGACCATGGCAGCCTTCACATCACACACGGTGAAGAAGCTGACCGCGTTATTCTCCGCTGGGCATCAAAGCATGCCGCTATTGTTGTTACAAACGACAGAAATATGCTGAGTGCTCACGCAGATGTCATCCCATCAGAGGATGCACCCGAGCGCGCCGGGTTTGAGTTCACCAAGTCCGGAATGCCAAAGATTCACGGCACGTGCGCCTTTAGGCGTGAGTCGCAGCAGCCATCGCCAGAAGATGCCTAAGATCCGTCCTCATCGATTTCATCGGAGTCGGATGCGTAGTTTGACGACTCCTCGGATGTCTCCATACGCGGCATGAGGAGGTTAAGATCCTCGGGCTCTTCCCATTCGCTGTCATCTTCAATACCAGCATGCCGCCTGAGGCGCTTGAGCTGTTCCGCATCGAATGCATCCAAAACGCCTGCTCGCTGATAATGAAACACAGCGTGTTTATCTAACCGCAGCTCGCTGTAGAGGTCTGCAAGAAGACAGTGATACGCGGCATTCGTTGGCGCAAGGCGTACTGCTTGCCTGACGGCAACAGCTGCATCACGGAACTGTAGCATCCGACGGTACTGTGCCCCTAAACGGACGTTGTAATAGGCATCGACAGGACTGAAGATTGTGGCCTGCTGCATCTCACGCACTGCTTCGGAATTTCTGCCGGCCCGCACCAGCATATCCCCCAGCCAAAAGTGGTAAAAGCCATCCTGGGGCTTGAGGCGAACAGATGCTTCAAGTTCTGTGATTCCCTCAGCAAGGTCGCCAGCCTGCGCACTGGCATCACCAAGTTTGTAGTGGTAATAGGCATTTTTTGGCTCTAGAGCGACGGCTTTGCGGAACTCAAAGATCGCGGGCTGAAGGCGACCGTAGCAAATGTAGAGCTCGCCCATTGCGAAGTGGGGCTCAGCACGCTCTGGAGCCGTCTTGATGGCCCGGCGGTATTGCCTAAATGCGTTTAGCCCTTGCCCTGAATAGACATAGGCATCCCCGAGGTCGATACGCTGCTCGGTATCATCCTCACCCTTTTCTTTGGCTTTACGAACGGCACTTCGGTATTGGTTGAGGGCTTCGGCAACCTGACCATCGGCCATGAGCTTATCGGCATTTTCAACCGAGTCATTGGAAATGACGGTGAATGGGTCATTTCCTTCATCACGTTCATCCCCGATATCTGGGGAATCAAAATCCACATCGGCGTGCGCATGCGCATCCGCATCCGGGTCGGCCGGTATCGGTTCTACGTCACTGAACAGGTCATCAGCCATACCACTCACGTCCTACACCCTCTTCGGGCTATCAAGTACCACGGTCACAGGACCCCAGTTCGTCAACGAGACTTCCATTTCGGTCCGGAAGCGGCCCGTAGCCACATCCGTTCCGTACTGCCGAACAGCATCACAGACATCCTGATACAGCTTTTCAGCAAGTTCTGGACCAGCGGCTCCGGTCCATGATGGCCTACGTCCCTTTCGGCAATCCCCCATCAGCGTGAACTGCGACACCAGCAACGCTGCACCATGCACATCGGACAGGGAGAGCTCCATGCCATCCGTTGCACCTGGTTCTGGAAACAACCGTAAGTTTACGATTTTATCTGCGCACCATTTGACATCAGGAGGGCCATCGTCAGGAGCCACTCCAATCAATACAAGTAAACCGGTACCGATGGCTCCCACGGTTTCCCCGTTGACATCCACCTTAGCCTGTCTGACTCTCTGTATCACCAAGCGCATTGCGATTCGGATGGTACCACGCGGGGTCTCCCGGTACGTTGACATTCTGACAGCCACAAAGGTATGCTCTGCGTTACGTTTACATTGGAGGCAGTAATGCTTATTTCTCGACGAAACCTTACGCTTTTGGCATCCTTTGGGGTGATGGGATTGATCGGCTGTGCGCCCGCAGGCAAAGAAGCTGCATCCGGCGATCCAAAACCGGAGGCAGGTTCCGCTTCAAAGGTTAAGATCGGGTTGATTACTCCAGGTAAGGTAAACGATGGTGGTTGGTGCCAGCTTGCACAGGATTCGGTCAATGCCATTGCAAAGGAAACCGGTGCAACCCTAACGCCTGCAATTGAGGAGCCAGCGAAGGCTGAAGTCGAAGCAGCAATCCGTCAGCTCGCCGAGGGCGGTAACACTTTAGTGTTTCTCCACGGAAGTGAATACGACTCTCCGGCAGCGGTGGTCGCCAAAGACTTCCCGGATACAACGTTTGTGGTTGTCGGTGGCCGTACGGAGGGTGCAAACCTCCTGCCTTTGCAGATCAGTGAGCGTGAAGCGACTTACCTTGCCGGCTATGTTGCCGCAAGCGTATCAAAGTCGCACAAGATTGCTGCGGTTGGCGGCATCGACATTAAGATTATCAAGTCGGGCTTCGAAGCATATGTGGCTGGTGCCAAGGCAGCTGACCCAAAAGTCGATGTGCGTGTGACGTATACCGGTTCTTTTGATGACCAGGCGAAGGCAAAGCAGCAGACACAGGCACTGCTGGCGGCTGGTGTGGATGTGTTCACACACAATGCCAATGCGGCTGGAGCGGGTGTTGCACAGGCGATTGAAGAGGATGGCAAGGCGCTGTTTATCGGTGCGAATGCTCCTCAGACCGACCTTGCTCCAAAGCAGAATATTGGTGCATTTATCATCGACACACAAAAGGGCTACCTAGTGGCTGCAAAGGCTGTCATTGATAAAAAGACTGATGGCAAGGCATTCAAGCTCGGTATCAAGGATGGTGCAACGCGGTTTGAATTCAACGCTGCGACATCGAGTTTGTACACACCAGAGCTAAAGACAAAGGTTGAGGGTATCAGCAAGGATATCGAAGCTGGAAAAGTCAAGCTGTAAGCGGTGTAGCGTTTCGCATGAGACGAATGGCAGCCCTGTCCTCAGGACAGGGCTGTTTTGCATTTACCCCTGGCAGGTAGAATCAAACATGCAAGACACGAACTCCCTCCCTGCTCTCCCAACACCACCCGACATCACGCCACGCCAAAAGACCCTTGCAAATGGGATGCGCGTGATTAGCCTCGAAGAGCATAGCAGCCCCAATGTATCGATACAGGTTTGGTACAACGTCGGCGGCAAGGATGACCCGTCAGGTCGCGCCGGATTTGCACACCTCTTTGAACACCTCCTCTTCAAGAAAACCCGAAACCTCCCGGATGAAGCTATGGACCGCTTCACCGAAGATGTTGGCGGCGAAAACAACGCATACACCACCAATGATCTGACCGTTTATCATGAAGTCGTGCCGTCGAATCACCTGGAGCGAATCCTCTGGGCTGAAGCGGAGCGGATGGTTAACCTCGATGTAGATGACGCTAACTTCCGCTCTGAGCGAGATGTGGTCAAGGAAGAATATCGCCAAGGAGTCCTCGCACAACCGTATGGTCGCTTTGATGATGCTTTTGATCGGGCAGCGTGGACCGTTCATCCATACAAGTTTGGAGTTATCGGAGACATCGGCAACCTAAACGCGGCATCACTGACCGATGTCATCCGCTTTCACAAAACCTACTACCGCCCAGACAACGCTACGCTAATTGTTGTTGGCGACTTCAATACAGCAGCACTTGACCGCATTGTTGCCGCAACATTTGGCCGACTCCGGGCACCGAGCAGTCTCATCCCTAGAATTGAAAGCCGGGAACCCACCCGTACTGCACAAAAACGGTTTGAAAAGACCTACGCAAACCTCCCCCTCCCCGTCGTCGCGCTATCCTTTCAGCTGCCGGCAGTCCGTGACATTGACATGGCTGCAGCGATGGTCCTCGATGGCATCCTGTCTGGTGGCGAGTCCAGCCGCCTCTATCAGGAGCTCATCTACAAACTTGGCCTCGCAAGCGATATCGCGAGCTACCTCGACACCCGCGAACATGGCTCAACTCTCGTTATCCGGGCGCTTGCCGCTGAAAACATCACCCCAGCAAAGCTTGAAGCTGGAATTCTCGATGTTCTTGCAGTGCTTCGCACAACCCCGGTACAACCTTCGGAGCTTCAGCGTGTCAAGGACCGTATTTTGACCGACATGCTTCGGAGTCGCGAGACAACCGATGGCCTAGCAGCGGCAATTGGGCAGGCGGCCGTTGTTCTAGGCGATATCAAACGTGTCAATACAGACCGTACTGCCATCCAAAATATCAACCAAAATGACCTACTGGCATTCTGCACTCAGTTCCTATCGGTTGAATCAGCCCTGATTGGTGTTGGGACCGCAGGTCAAGAGACAAAGACTCCGCCAGTCACAGAGCCTGTTGCCAATCGGGGGCAATCAAAACCAAGCAGCAAACGCGGCGTAGCATCCGTTCCAGTGCCAGGAAAACCTCCGAGACTCGTCATCCCAGCGGCAACAAAAGAGACACTCCCAAATGGACTCAAGGTAATCATTGGTCGGCAACGCCCAACTGGAATCACCAACATCAATGTCGTTATCGGGACCGGCGCACTCGCCGACAAAGATGGTCTTTCGGGAACCGCATCGCTGGTTTCAGAACTGCTAGTACGCGGCACAGTCACTCGGGATGCCCCGGCGATTGCTGCTGAGGCAGAATCCCTTGGCGGTACGCTCTCGACCAGTGTCTCACACGAATCCATTCGTATCGGTATCAGTGTTCCTAGTACCCGTGCAAGCTACGCACTTGAGCTCCTCGCAGATCTCATTCAGCGCTCAACATTCACGGAGGTTGAGCTCGATAAAAAACGTACCGAACTCTTAGACAACCTAAAAGTCGACCTTGGGCGCCCCGGAACGCTAGCGCGGCTCGCAATGAGCCGGTCCATTTACGGAAAATCGAGCTATGGCAGACCTGTTGGAGGCACACTAAAGTCCCTTGCACGTATCCGCCAACGCGATGTCAAAGCGTTTCATGCAACTTACTTCACTGGGCGGAATACGACCATCGTCCTTACCGGTGATGTTCCAACGTCCATCAAATCCTCGATTAGTGCTGCACGGTGGCTGGACATGGCGGATGTCAGCATCCCAGTGAGCACCACCAAATCTGGAGTCGAGAAACCAACTGTGTTGTTGATTGACAAGCGGGATGCAGGGCAGGCAGCCGTGATGACAGCGGCTCCGGGAATGCCACGAAACGACAAGCGCTGGCCAGTCCTGATGCTTGCAAACAGCATCCTCGGAGGCGGATATAGTGCCCGCCTCAACAAGGAGGTTCGTATTCAGCGTGGTCTCGCCTATGGTGCATTTTCAAGCTTAGCAGAGCGTCGAGGCCGCGGCGTTATCACGTTGTCAGCACAAACTCGCCTCGATGCAGCGGCAACTGTCGCAGAAATTCTCGTTGGTCAGCTGGACCGGATGAAGCAAGAGCGTGTGGCCACTTCTGAGCTGTCCATTCGACGATCAGCCCTAACGGGACCGCTGTCGCGAGAGCTAGCCACGGCGAGTGGTTTTGCGGATGCATTGATCACACAGACGATGTTCGGGCTCCCCGTGGATCAGACGGGTATCGCGACCACACTTGAGGTCATCCGGAAAGCTGATTCCAACGATGTCCAGCAGGTTATGCAATCAACTTTTGGGCGTCAAAGCCCGACTGTGGTGGTGGTTGGCGATGCTAGGGTTTGTCTTGCTGGGCTGAAGAAACACTTTAAGACGGTGAAAGTAGTTTCCGAAAGCACTTGGCTGCAAAGCATGGATGCCTGGAGTTAGTGCAGCATCGTGGTGACACCTGCGGCGATTGCATAGAGGATGACCGTTGCTACCAACGGTTTATCCTCGATTAGCGTGGCCTCAGGTGTCTCCCCTACTCCATGCTTGTGAATGAGGTAGAGATAGCGCATGATTCCGTGGAGTACAAACGGAATCGTGGCCATTAAGTACGGGTGGCTCTTGCCTGTATCTGAGAAGAAGCTATACAAGGTGTACGCCATGATGCTACTGCTCGCTGCAATCGTAAGCAGCTGATCAAGCATCGGTATGCTGTACTCCTGCAAAATGGCTCGCGTCGACCCCGATGTGCCGTGCGCTGAGACCTCTCCACGGCGCTTGGCGAGTCCCAGAAACAGTGCGAGCAGGAGTGTACAAAGGAGCAACCACTCGCTCATCCCAACGTGTATGGCAAAAGCACCTGCGGCTGCCCGAATCACGAAGAGTCCAGCTAGCGTCAGCACATCAAGGATTACAATATGCTTCAGCCATAGTGAATAGGCTAGTGTGATGACAAGGTATGCGATTGTCGCACCGAAAAACTTTGGGCCGACCCAGTAGGCGGCTCCGAGACCAGTCAGAATTCCAACAACACTGAATGACAGCGCAGTGGGAATCTTGAGTGCGCCACTAGCAATTGGTCTTAGCTTCTTCTTTGGATGGTGCCGGTCACTTTCAACATCGCGGATGTCATTAATGATGTAGGTGCATCCAGAGACAAGACAGAATACGAGAATCCCCACGCATAGTGGAAGGTAGTCAGCGAGAGTTCTTGCCTTGTCAGCCGTGAAGAGTGCCGCCGCAGCGACAAGCACATTCTTAACCCATTGCTTAGGGCGAAGGGCAGCTAAAATAGCGGGAAGCCGCCGTCGGTTTCCCGGGGCGGCTTCCTTGTTACAGTCAGATGACTTAGTTTGCGACATCCAGTTCCTGTTTGACCGATTGAGGCTTCTTCAAGCCATCGACATCGGAGACAGTCAACGTGATGACATATTTTCCAGCCTTCGCGAACACCTTAGTCACGCTGCGTCCGACGGTGTCTTCTTGAATACCATCACGAGCATCCCAGTCCCACGAGAACTTCAGGTTGGAATCTCCACCTTCAGCATCACCTGAGAAAACGACATCGTTGTTGATGAACGCGATTTGGTCCTCGAGTGGATTGACAGAAATATCCGTGTCATCCGTGACGACCTGAATCTCACCGATTTGGAACTGTTGGTACTTGTCGCCACAGATCACAAAGCTCTTAAGCTTTGCGCCATCGCCGGAGATTCGCTTCTTTGCAGACTTGAAAATCGATGTGATTGGCAAACTGACAGGAAGGTACGCATCTGGGTCTTCGGTTGGCTTCATATCGAGCGGGCGTACCAGCTCATAGCGATCGCCATTTGCCATCACAGCAATAAAGCGCATGCGCTCGAATGGTGCTGTGTTAGCGAGGGATCCAGTGGATGAGAACCCACCGCCATCACCGCCGTTACCACCACCAGAACCAGGGATGCCTCCACCAGGGAAGCCGCCTACATTGGAACCGGATGATGTATTGAATCGGGCCATCATACGAAGGTAAGTACGTCCATTGGCAATCGCTGCAGCAAGGTCTACCGGCGACTTAAAGTCAATCCGTCCACCCTGATACATTCCATGCGTGGTGACTTTAATGGCAGCATCACCCAAAAGAACGTTCTCAGTGGTTGGTTCGGCCTTACCGGAACCCCAGGAACTCAGAGCAATGTTGCCAGAGTCACCTTCTCCGCGGTACAGCGTAAAGCTGACCGGTTGAGAACCATCTTGAGCAGTAGCGATAGGCATCAGGACGCCGGCCAAGGCAGTCGCTGCAACTGCAGCAACCATATGATGTCCAAACAAACGAGGAGTGCGCATCGGATTCATTCCGCCCGACTTCCTTTCGGTTCCTAAAAACAAGCACGCACCAGCAAAACCGCTTCGGTGCGGATGGTGCATTATACACAACGAAAGCGCACTTGGTTATACGCGGCGATGAATAAGCGCATCTCGCATCGGACACGCCAGCGCAATGGAGTATTATTAGCCAACTACAGACTACTTGGATGGAGTGACGCCAATCATGGATGGCATCGAAAAAATCAGCCCATGGCCCCGACGGACAGCCGCGGCGGCCCTTATCAATCGCGAAGTCACCGCGGTCGTTGACAGCCACCCGTTTGTCCACCGCCTTGCCAGTGTGCTTGATGGTGTCGGCGTCGACATCACGTCCATTGTAGATTTCATTGTCATCCCCAGTGACCACTTCCACCAAGAATGGACATCGGCAGGGTTTACCCGCCAAGCCGGTGTAGAAGAGCTTGGCTTCTCATGCTCCGATGCCCAGTTACCGACGGTTCTGGTTTGCCCGATGTCGACGACCAGCAAACTTTACTTGCGTGTGGAATCAATAGAAGTATTTCTACGAGCCAACAACCTTACCGATGTGACCATACATGGCTCTGCTGACGCCGATCTGCGCTACTCGGGTGAGCTGGTCCCTGAATCCAACTGCTACTGTGTCCAACGAAGCGGTACCCGTGGATACTCTGTAACATCCCACTCGCCAGAATACGCTGCGGCAGTTGCGGAAACCCGCAACGCATTCAACAACCGCCCTCGCACAGGGGATGACCTTGCGGACACCCGTGGGGCCTTGCAGGCATTTACGAAAGCGGAAGCTCTCGTTGGCCAAGGCCGGGCCGTTGATGAGTTCTTTGCAGCCGAACGAGACTACTGGATGTCGCGAAACGGTGCCGGTCGTTGGCAGAAGTCGAGGCAGGATACAGTCGGGATTGGCTGGGCAAATCATGACCACCACACCTACCGCTCAAGCCGAGAAGGCTTTCAGGGACTAATTCAGCTCTTTCTTCGCATGGGATTCACCCTTCGCGAACGATTTTATGCCGGTGCAGAAGCCGGCTGGGGTGCGCAGATTGCAGAGCATCCGGTCAGCCGAGTCGTGATCTTCGCCGATGTCGATATTTCCGCCGACGAGCTGAACACCGACTTTGGAATAACAGCACTTCCACCATCAAAGACACTCGGTACCATCGGCCTCTGGTGTGCACTCCACGGTGGTGCGATCGGGCTTGCCGGGATGCACCACCTTGAAGCCGAGTTTAATCATTCCGCGGTTAGGGACGCTTATATCCACACCGGCAGGCAAGTAATGCAGCCCTTTACGAATATCGAGGTCCTTTGGCAAGCGTTCACTGCCGCAGAGACATGGACAGTGAACAGTGAACGTCTGGAAAGACTAGTCCGTGATGGACTGCTCGATGCATCCATGGCGACACAGTTCCGTACCAACGGTGCGCCAGGATCACATCTTGAAATCTTGCAGCGATGGGATGGCTTCAAAGGATTCAACAAGACAGGAATCAGCGACATCATTACGAAAACAGACCCTCGGACGCTCAGCCAATAGGTTCTTTACTATCCTGTTGGCCTAAGTAAAGCGCCATTGCGCTTCGTAGTGATGGAAAGCTTATATCTGCGTTTTGTAGTTCAGACACCGCAAACCAGCGGTGGCCATCCACTTCCGTACCATCTAGAGAAATTTCGCCTTCCAAATCGCATACATACACCACGTCAAATGTCGCATAGGTAACATCGCCGAAAGTGTAATTGTTCGGGAAGGCTGATTGCGGAAAGGCGTTCTTTACATCGAGCCCGGTTTCTTCATGAATCTCCCGGATCAGTGCATCCATCCCTGACTCGCCAGGCTCAACAAAGCCACCGGGAAGGGTCCAAGTTCCTGCACGGGGCGGATGCATTCGCTTTAGGAGAAGTACATCTCCATTAGTCCGTCTGCAGATTCCAGACACACTTGCACCGACATTGAAATAAACCTGAAATCCACAGAGTTCACAGCTGAATTTCCTGTGATTATCCGATGGCGGTGCAATACCGCCACACTTTGGACAAAAGGCAAAATGCTCGCGGATATTCATTACAGCAATGTCGCCCGTTCCATCAACAGCGGATCATCATTAATCACATTTCCAACCCGCTTTGAGACCTCCCAGACAGCCATATCGCTATCAGACCAAGGATGAAAGAGATGTGAAAGTTCAAGGTTTGTCTTGATACGCGCATCCAGCCAAAGCCCATAGTTGCGTGGATGAATGATCACAGGCATCCGTTCATGCAAGTCACGAATGGCATCGTTTGCTTCTGTGGTCAATATCGTACAAGAGCGTAGCGGAGAGCCATCTGGGGATGTCCACTCCTCATAGAGACCTGCAAACGCAAAGAGCGATGCGGAGTTAAGGCTGATCAGATGCGGAACCTTAGTTTTCTGGTGCCACTCATAAAACCCAGTTGTAGGAATTAGGCAACGCCGCGAGCGTATCGCACCGCGGAAGGCCGGTTTTTCAAAAACTGTCTCACTACGGGCATTGATCATTCGCGATGCCATCGATGTGTCCCGCGCCCAAAACGGTACTAGCCCCCATCGCAGCTTTTCAAGAATACGTTGGTCGGGATGGTCAAGAGCAGTGATTGCCGAGACATCCTGGCTAGGTGCGATGTTGTAGCGCTCACTGTGATCAAACAAGACACCTTTTGCTGAAAAGTGATTTATCAAATCCGTCTGCGTTGTTCGAGCCGTATAGCGTCCACACATTTTGCGTCTACCTTCGATGCATCATACGTAGATACGCAGAGGAGTGCGAACCGCTACGCCGCTTCAGTCCCATATATATCTGTTGCACGCCCACATCTCACATTTACGGGTAACAAAAAAAACGGCCCCATCGAAAGGGGCCGTACTGAGGCGAATGTTCCCTTACCTAGCGGTAACTTGGAAACTCAAAGTTTGGTGCAAGTGTCTGGTACAGAATGTCGAAGCCGCTTGGAAGGACAAGTCCATCCGCGCCTGGCTTTGCAAGACGACCACGTGAGCTCGTCCAGAACATCCATAGACGGCCTGCCTCAAGTGTCGGATCGCCGCCCGGTGCAGGACCACTCACACGATTGACTCCTGCGGTTGCATTGAACAGATCTAAGAATGCAGAAACCTGCCCCTCATTCACTGCACGTT
>JAURHZ010000289.1 GCA_030833025.1 Armatimonadota bacterium | reverse complement strand
CCGAAAACGATGTCTTTGATGGCTGCCTTCCACGCATCCATATTGTCCGGTGGCATACAAACGGTGCCGTTGATGCCTTCAGGCGCTACGAGCACTAGTCCGCGCACAGCGAGCTCGGGTCCGAGGATGTTCAGCTGTGTTATGACAGCATCGATCTGCTCGGGGGTGAGAGGGACAAAGTGGTAGAAAGCCGTAATCGCAACCATAACCTGCTGTTGTATCATTACGGGCTATCTGCTTGGAAGTCCGTCATCTGGCAGATTGTGGATGGGGATGTTACTGATTCCCATTTTTTAGATGGGATTTCGTCCTCTTAGCACTGTTCGAAGATGCCTATCACTGTGGATATGATGAAGTGATGTACGCACCGTGGGCAGATAGGGAGTAAGTCCGCCATCTGGCAAAGCATGGTCAAGCTCCCTACTGCGGGCGACCCAGCGTTTGTTTTGTTTCGTTCACCGCGGATGAACTTTGGGCCAGATATCGGTCTAGTTCAAGGGTTGCTTCACGGAGCTTGGATGCTTCCCTACCCAAGGTCGTCGCTTCACTGGCGGCACGCTTGATGGTTCCAATGGCTATCTCACCATCGGTGTTGGCTTGCAGGGAATGCCGCAGGCTAGTGATCTGCGCATCTAGCTCTTGGCGGAGGTAAGCCGTTCGTCGTAGCCATTGATGCGTTTCATCCGCAGAATCCGCCGAGCGTATCAATGCATCCGAGCGGCGGAGCAGCGAGTCACGAATAACCATGTCGCTCTCAACCGTCGCCTGGTCAATCAGCTGCTGCGCTTGATCGCGAAGCGTGGCGCTGTCTATCGGCTCGAGGGCCGTCCCCGTGTCTGGGAGGCGGTGGATCGCCGCACCCAGAGCCGTGATTGCTGCCGTGACTGTCTCCTCTGTATCGCGCGGGAGACTCTTGTGCGAAATCGCATCCCGTATAAGCAGCACAAATGACTTGTAAAGTGGTTCCTGTTCCTCTTTGAGGATGTCATCCAGCTCGGCTGTATGCAGCGGTGTGTTCAGCCACTTTTTATATGATTCCTGCGGAGCTACCTGACCCGCGATGACACCAATGAGGCTAAGCGTTGCGAAGAATCCACCGATAAGGAAGCCTGGCATCTTACCTTCGAATAGACCCATCGCCAGCATCATGCATGCCGGAACGCCGCAGCCTAGGCCAAAGCCCCAGCTGAGTCCGCCGGATACCTGGAATGCATACGTCCGCGTTGCTGCAATCAGCCGCTTCGCAAGCTCACTGTCGGGGTCAACATTGGTCTTCTTCAGCCAATCACGCTGCCTCGGTGAGAGCTGCGTTGGAATGGACTTGTCGGTGTATGCGGTCTGCGATGTCTGGGCGATGTTGACCAGCGAGCGCTTGCGGATGACATCCACGCAGCGGACATCTCCAAGGACTTCAGGCGTTAACTGCATGTACTACCCTCCTGATGATTGCTCGAAAGCTGGGCATCAGGAACCCCCAGTCGTCTGGGTCGACATCGAGCGGTTCAAGTCCGTTGCCATCCGGCGGTCAGCAATATTGATGAAGGTGTCCTTGTCAGCTATCACAGCCTGTGGCGGAAGCTGCTCACTCTGTGTCGTAAGGCCGGTCATTTTTCGCACAGCTGTCCCAATCGCCATAAACTCGATCAGACCATTGGAGAGCTGATACACATATGTCTTTACGCCAACGACATCATCTGCGCCGCAAAGCTCTGCATCCGCTTTAACGCGCTTAATCGCATTCTCGCGTGCCTCATAAATCAATGTAGACATCTCGGTTATCTCACCGCGTGCGAGCGACTTGAAGGCGCTTCGGATACTGCCGACGAAGCCGAGTGAGTAAACACTGACGCCAAGGACGAGCTGGATGGGGAAGTAGCCCATCTTGATCACATTCCACATTTCCTCATTCGTGAGGTCACTGGTGATGGGCTGCTTACGCGAAAGCTGTTCAAATTCCGGGTGGCGGCTGGCCGTCCCGACCATCACCATCTCTTGCATCCCGGATAGTGGAAGAATATTGGTTTTAATGCCGACAACTGCATTTGCTCCCGCATGGCTTGCTTCTTCGGTGATACGCCACAGAGCACGGTGCCGCGTCTCGTTGAAGACATCAGAGAATTCCTTGACCTCACCGCGAGCGAGGCTTTTGAGGCCTCCCATGATGCCGCCGCCGACGCCAATCGAATAGGCTACATTTCCAAAAACAAACTTGATCGGGGTAAATCCGGCATCGATTTGGCAAAACAGCTCCTGGCCATCCGCGCTACTGGAGAACAAAGGCTCGGCGCTCTTCTGGCCATCGTGGTGGATACAGTTACCAATCGACAAAAACTCGACATTGCCACCTTGCCACACCAGCTCGGAGTTCATCCCCGTGATACCCGTGGCGCCATGGTGCTTTGCTTCCCGCATCAGGCGCTCAACCGCAGCTTGGCGGCCTTCATGGACAATGGATGTCACCTGCTCAACTTCACCGCCGGTCAGGGTTTTTATGCCCGCTCCAATACCACCCGCAAACCCGATGGAATGGACGGAGTTCCCGACAACCAGCTCGCCGGGGGTAAAGCCCTTGGCGTGCAAACAGTACATTTCATTCCCCGAGAGACCCGTCACGATTGTCATCGCAGCTCCATCCGATACCGAACGTTTTAGTTGTTGATGTACAGTGTACATCGCTTGCCAAGCATCTGTTGTGACCATACACTTGGGCTCAATTATTAGCAAACAATTGTTTGTTTTCTGCCTTCCGGAATTGAAACGGGATGCCGATTATTGAATTGAAGGATCGATATTGAGATGCAAATAGATGTAGTGGATTTACAAAAAATGCGCGCAGCTGCGCTGCGCCATGTTGGGCCATATCAGCAGATTGGCCCGGTGTTTGAAAAGCTGGTTGGGATTGCGATTGTGAGTGGATGGTTTTCACTTCCGGAAGTCCGCACGATGTTGGTTACCTACGACTGCCCAATGAGCGTTCCTGCAGCGGAGCTGCGTTCGGATGCGGTAGTCGTGGTGGGGGCCGATAGTGTGCTGCCGGTCGATGTCGATGAGCTCGTTATCCCCGCAGGCCAATACGTACATGGCGTTCACATCGGTCCGTATAGCGGGCTTCCGGATTCCTGGAAGGCATTCAACGATGCGGTTCGTGGCGGAGGGTATGCCGTTGAAGGATCTACCGCACTGGAAATGTATGTCAGTGATCCGGGATCGTGTCCGCCGGATGAGCTGCGTACCGAGCTTTATCTGCCACTAAAACGGTAGTCGCTCGGGCTGGT
>JAURHZ010000288.1 GCA_030833025.1 Armatimonadota bacterium | reverse complement strand
CACGACATCCCGTGCATCAATCGCTACCCTCCCCTGTAACTGTTCGATTGGTGGTCCAGCAAAAGGGCATCTTGTACGCGAAATCGATGCACTTGGCGGCCTGATGGCTGAGGTCACGGATGCGTCTCTGACGCACATCCGGATGCTGAACACGGGCAAGGGACCGGCGGTACATGCCTTGCGCGCGCAGGTTGACATCGATGTTTACCCAAAACTGATGGCTAAGCTTGTCGATGCGCATCCGCTGATCACGATTATCGAGGGCATGGTCTCTCGAATTCTTACGGTTTCATCGGATGACAGCATCTCATCGGTGTCTGGTGTTGAGCTTGAAGATGGAACATCGCTTCTGTCAGGCAAGGTAGTTATTACAACCGGTACGTTTTTGCGTGGTGTCTGCCATCGTGGGCAAAACAGCTGGTCGGGTGGCCGTGCAGACCAACCAGCAGCGGGTGCACTTTCGACAAGCCTTGCCGACCTCGGTTTCCCATTGCTACGCCTGAAGACCGGAACGACGCCGCGAATCCGTTTTAGCAGTATCAACCTTAGTTGTTCGGAAGAACAGCCAAGTGAACCGGAGTGTCCGCCACTTTCATTTATGACGCCAAGTCGTCGGCACGATGGACTTCTCCCGGCGTGGCAGGTATGGACGAACAATGCAACCCACGAGGTGATTCGGGAGAATTTGCACCTTTCGGCGATGTACGGGGGCTTAATCGAAGGTGTTGGCCCTCGGTATTGTCCTAGTATTGAGGACAAGGTTGTGCGATTTGCCGACAAGGACTCACATCAGATTTTCCTTGAGCGCGAAGGTTGGAATACCGAATCTGTGTATGTTCAGGGGATGAGTACAAGCCTTCCCGAAGATGTCCAGCTGGCGTTCCTAAAGTCCATACCGGCGCTGGAAAATGTGGAAGTCATCAAGTACGGCTATGCAGTTGAGTATGATGCCGTCCCTCCAACAGAGCTTTATCGCACTCTCGAAACCAAGAGAATTCAGGGTCTTTACCTTGCCGGTCAGATCAATGGGACAAGCGGTTATGAAGAAGCGGCAGGACAGGGATTGCTGGCTGGAGCTAACGCTGCACTACGTGTGAACAACATGCCTCCCCTTGAGATCGAGCGGCATGAGGGCTACCTTGGCGTGATGGTTGATGACCTGGTTACGAAGGGCGTCGATGACCCTTATCGGTTATTGACCAGCCGTGCGGAATATCGTCTAACACTACGTCATGACAACGCTGACTTGCGGTTAACGCCTAAGGGAAGCGCCCATGGCCTCGTGTCTCGTGAGCGAAAAGAAAGGTTTGAGCGTCGGAAACAGCTCATCGATGATGTTATGTCTAAGATGAAAACGACGTATGTCACGAATCTGCAACATGTCTACCTTGCTGAAAACGGGCTCCCTACTCCGGACAACAAGATGACGGTTCTAGAATATGCTCGGCGCCCTGAGGTGACTCACCAGGCGGTTGCAGATTTGCTTTCACTTGAGCTTGATGATGCATTTGATGGCATTCAACAGGGCATTATCTTTGCGCGGTATGAGCACTACGTGGCGCGGGAGTATTCACAAATTGATGCTTATAAGCGTGCGGATGACATGCGGATCCCAGTTGAAATTGACTATCGGTCTATAAACTCGTTGGCATCGGAGGCGCGGGAAAAGCTTTCGCAAATCCGGCCCTCCACCGTCGGCCAAGCGGCACGCATACCTGGGGTGAATCCAGCAGATATTTCCATCTTGCGATTGCACCTTGCCGCCACAAAACGTCAATATGCGGAACCGTCGGTACAGTAAGAAAGGTATCGACCTCTGTGCCAAAACCTCTTGCCAAAGGGTCCATCGCTCCGGACATTACGGTTCGTCAGCCAGAAACTGGACTTGAAGAATCAATCGGTTATCCTAGCAGTGGCTTCACATTGATTCTGTTCCTCCGGGGTACCTGGTGTTTGTATTGCACAGAGCAGCTCACAGCGCTAGCAAAGCACAGGGTCGCCCTTGAGAATATAGGTTTCCGAATAGCCTGCATATCACCGGAGAGCCCAAAAGTTCTAAGCGCCTACTTGGCAAAAACAAAGCTCAATGCCCCGCTATACAGCGACACAAACCGCTCCGCGGCAAAGGCGTTCGGAGTCCATTATTGGTTGCGCTATGATGGCTATAACCTCGCACATCCAGCCATTTTCATAATGGGCCCCAGTGGCGAAACCCTCGTGTCCTATGTCAGTAAGACCATGTCCGACTTGCCAGTTGGACACATTCTGGAGACATTTTTGAGATTTGTTGATCAGCCCACGATGGAGACCTCCGATGCAGAATAATGATGCTGAGCCGCTGAGGCAATTGGCGGTCGAGCATATGAAGGCGGGACGATACGCAGATGCAGTGACTGTGCTTCGTAAGGCTGTGGTTGTTGCTCCCACTGATGACAACCTTTGGCGAATTCTTGGCGGCGCCTTGTCGAATGTTGGAGAAACGCAAGCAGCACTCGATGCATTTAGTCAGGCGATTGCCATTTCTCCCGGTGTTGCGCGTAATCACTTTAACCTCGGCGTTGCGCTGGAACAGCTCGGTCGCTATGAAGATGCTAAGACGTGTTATCGAGCTGCCATCGGACGAGATCCTGCCTATATTCTGGCTCAGCAACGCCTCACAAACTTGGAATCGGCCTACCCGGTGAGTCCGAAAACCGTTCCATTCCCGATGCCAGATCAACAACAATCAACTTTCAACACTGCTATTGACTCTCAGTTTGGCGGATGGGGATCTGAATCAGTTCCTACGGGTGGTGGGCAGCGTCAGCAAGCACGGCCGACAGGTCCACGGTTACATCCAGTTTCCAGAATTCCAGGTGCGGGTACATCGTTTGCCGCACGTCAGGGTCTGGAACCCGATGGCGTCCCGGCATCCACTATTTTCGGTCTTGGAATCGTCGGCATCGCGGGCGGATTTAGTTGCGGCTTACCCATGGTTTGTGCTCCCATCGCGTGGATTATGGGAAACAAGGCGCTGGCACGGATCGAGCAGCTTGGTGATGTCCCTGAGTCAATGCAGCAGCAAGTTAGGACTGGAAGAACCTTGGGGATTGTTGGAACAGTGCTCCTTGCGCTCGGAGTCATCGCGCTGATCGCATTGTTTGGATTTGGAATTATTGCCGATTAGTCAAGCTCATCCGGTTGGCTAATCTGCCACGAGACGCCAAAGCGGTCTGTTAGCCAGCCATAATTCGGGCTGTGAGGGTAGCTGTCGATGGCAAGCAGCACCGTGCCACGCTTCGCAAGCGTC
>JAURHZ010000287.1 GCA_030833025.1 Armatimonadota bacterium | reverse complement strand
CGGTGATGCCGGTAAAGATTGTCTTGAAGACGCCTTGGCTGCCTACAATGTCGTTGGAGGCGCGAACCTTGGGGGAAAGTGGGTCCAGTGCGACAGAGAACTTGGTGAACGGGAAGTGGGTATCAAGCTTGAGCTGGAAGTTTACTGTGTGGCCATTATCAAACTTGCCATCTGGTCCGATCGCAATCTGGTTGCGGTCACGGCCATCAGCACCAGCCTGATAGTGGCAGGATGCACAAGCGGTGATTCCATCGGAGCCTGCCTGCATGTCCCAGAAGAGGGCTTTGCCAAGCTTGATGGCTGCTGCACGGTCCTTGATATAGACATCGAGATCTGCTGGCATCGGAACCGGTACCGTATCCAGCGGTACAGGAAGGATGGCAACGAGTCCACCGGCTCCGGCAGGAGCTGGTGCCTGCGCATTGGCAGGTTGTTGTGTGTACAACTGGGCAGCGATCGCCAGGCCGCTGAGGCCAAGCGCCGCTACACAGCGTAGCGTGTTCTGTTTATTTTTTACCATGATTGATTCATCTCTCTGACACTGACTAAGGGCGATCTCAACATACTTCTTTCTATGAAAGCCTTATTTTGAAATCATCGATATGTACTTGGAATAGTTACAAGTTCATACACAGGTCGAAGTATAGAGACGGAATCGGTGTTTGCCATTGCTACAATTACGAGTATTCATCTTGTGAAAATTACCGGCATTTCGTAATGCGTAAGATGTTCGTAATCGACCTTGGTGCGTCTTGTATATAGGTAAAGATCACTGCATTTGTGGACTCTGGTGTACAAACTATATTGTTTGTAGGCTATTGAGCCTTTGCGTACATGGTGGTGTTCAAAGCTGTCAAATGCGCATACACCACAAAGCAAAACACCCGCCCGGAGAAGCCTCCAGGCGGGTGTTTTGGATTAGTTTCCTAATCAGAAGAAACGGGTCTCTGTGTTTCCGAGGAAGCGGCGCAGTGGTGCTCCACCATTCTTGCCGGTTGCAGGGATTACCTTGACGTCATCCTTTGCAGCTCCATCACCGCGGTTGATGAGTGTGCTCGTTGTTCCAGCCTTGAGGGTGTGGCCATTCGGGATGGACAGTTCCGGGTGGTCAAACGGTGCAGACATCTTTTCAACACGTGGGTCCGTCATCTCGAGCATCACCTGCAGAAGATCACGCTTCTGGAAGATGGTCATGCCACCAGCCATTGCTGTGTCAGGCGACATGTTGATGAAGTTCTCTCTACCAAAGTCTCCTACACGGTGGTAGTTGTTGATGACCTGTGAGAGTGTTGCGTATCCACCAGTGTGCATATATGGAGCTGTCAGAGCGACGTTACGGAGGCTAGGAGTCTTGAATGCACCATCGATAGCCAAGCGGGTTGTCGCTGTGATTTCCTGACCAACTGGGCGATTAGGATCGAGGATTGTACCAATCTGTACTCCACGGCTGAAGGACAATGGGTTACCGAATGGGTCGTTAGCGCCAATGCCAAGGTCTTCAGCAGTTGGGCGAACACCAATGTTGTAGTAGCCGATGTCGTATGCACTTGGGAGGGTATCAGCCATTGGCATCACTTCTGTGAACACACGCAGGCCTTGGAGGGCTGCATCAATCGCAAGAACAGGTGTTGCTGCGTTGGTAAGCGTGGCTCCAGCATGGCAGTTAGTACAGCCTTGAGTTTCAAGTGCAGTGATTCCACGGATTGCGGAAGCAGACAAAGCGGTCGTATCACCGGCAAGATAGCGGTCGTACGGAGTCTGATCAGAAACTAGGGTAGCCTCGTACATCATGACGGCAAGTCCAAAGATCATGGAGAAGTTGCCTTCCATGTGGGAATATTCGCCATTAGCACTCGCTACTACTCGTCCGTCTGCGTTTACAGTGAACTTGTTCGTTCCGTTCCACCACTTGTCCTGGATTGCTGCACGGATCATCGCATCATAGGATGTCGTCAATCCCTTTGTTGGGTCAGCATCTGGGCCGAGAACGGAGTCATCAGCTGCGACTTTCTGCAGTGCCAGTGGCTTCAGACCACGAAGCTTCTTTCCAACCTGTGCAAAGTTGCGGCCAGCATGTGCCATGTCGACAGAGTTATTCAAAGGACCGACGGCTTGCGATGCAAGGGAAGCATCCAGAATACGAACCTGTGTGGATACTGCTTCTCCGGTGACTGGGTCTGTTTCGTAAACACGGGCATTGACATCAGAGTCGCCGAATGGGTTCACACCATTGAACTCGTTGTGTGCACGGCCATCCCAGAAGTTGCGGTGGTTGAACACAGCATTGATAACCGATGGCGCGTTGCGGCCGGTTACCTGACGTGTGTTGATGTTCAAGCGGTTGAATGTCGCATCTGGTCGAACAGCGCCGGCATCAAAAGAACCAACACTTCCGACACCGAGTGCGCCGACGGACAAGCCGAGGAAGTCGGACTTGAAGACGCCTTGGCTTCCAACGATGTCATTGGAGCTACGGATCTTGGGGGATGCATTGTTGAGCGCATCTTGGAACTTGGTGAATGGGAAGTGTGTATCAAGCTTCAGCTGGAAGTTGACCGCATGGCCATTATCAAACTTGCCATCTGGACCCATTGCAACCTGGTTGCGGTCACGGCCATCAGCGCCGGCTTGATAGTGGCAGCTTGCACAAGCGGTTCCATCGGAACCTGCCTGCTGTTCCCAGAAGAGGGCTTTGCCTAACTTGATTGCCGCTGCACGGTCCTTGATGTAAACATCGAGGTCAGCTGGCATAGGAACTGCGACCGAGCTGAGAGGGGTGAGGGGCAGTGGCGCATCTACAGGTGGAACCTGTGCGACGGCTGGCTGAATGTTAGCGAACTGGGATGCGATTGCGATTCCAGAAAGGCCAAGTGCTGCAATCCATTTTGCATTTGACTTGACTCCGAGTACTACGTTTTGATTCATCTGACTTGTCTCCTGACACCAAAGGATGCATCGTAGGCATCCATTCGACTGACTGAGTAAACCTTTGGCTTACTTCATTCTCGGCAGGTTATCCTTGGGGATTCCCGCTTCGATGTGAGGAGTATATTCATGGGCAGATTAATCTGTATTCGTAATAGTACTAGTCTTGAATAGTTCTACATGGGATTAACATTAATCGTGGTTAACATTGTCTCCGTACGCCAAATTGCATGACCACATGACTGTTTTGGTGTGCCTGTTGGCTCGATTTTGGAGGCAAGTCTTACAGAGTTAAGCACAACTTATGGTGTCGGTATTACTTCCATTTGTATAAAATAATGGGCGCAACAAGGCGTTCGCCAGAAAG
>JAURHZ010000286.1 GCA_030833025.1 Armatimonadota bacterium | reverse complement strand
TTCCTGGAAGCGGATTTGGAACCCCCGATTTTGTGCGCTTCTCCTATGCGACCAGCATGGATGCCATCAATGAAGGAGTTCGCCGTATCCGAGAGGCTGTGGACGCGCTCATTGATTGATACATCGCCCCTAATCGATGCCTTTGCTGCGAAATGGGGAATTGCTCCCGGCGATGCCCTGCTTCGTCAGGCATTCACGCATCGAAGTGCGGCATCCGATGTCCTTCCAAGTTACGAACGTCTTGAGTATCTTGGCGATGCTGTGGTGCGGTTATGGACTGCGGGGAAGCTGTTTGCAGGGACTCCAGAGGATGGCGTCGCAAAAGAGCTGAACCGGCGCGAGCAGGTGATGGTAAATCGTACATCCCTTGCCGCGGCTGCCCGACGACTTGGTCTGACGACCATGGTGATTGCGGGGAAGTCCGAAATTGAGGATGGACGTACATCCGATGACCGTATTGCAGAAGAGCTCTTCGAATCGGTTGCGGCAGTGGTGTATTTGCAGGGTGGCTGGGATGTCTTGGATCGCTACATGCGTGACGTGCTTGGCGAGCAGCTTGCGGTGGTGCTTGCGGGTGATGGCCTTCCTGATGCCAAGTCGGACTTACAAATGCGGACCCAGGCGCGCTATCGGTGTTTGCCTGAGTATAAGGTGGTTTCAGGGTCCGGGGATGGACGGTCAGCTCACTTCGATGTCGAGCTGTTGATACAGGGATGTGTCGTGTCCCGAGGGTCTGGCCATGGGCGACGGGCAGCGGAAATGGCTGCGGCTGTGATGGCACTTGCGCAAGAGGGTGGCTGGCCTGAGCCGGCGCTGGAGGAGACGGATGCAACTATTCGGTAAGGAACTAACCAAACGGCAAGTCGCAGCATACGTGGGTGATTTCACTCAGGTTGCCGGAGTTGAACGGTTTACCTACGATGAAGGCGTCGAGGGCGGGGTTAAGGCTGCCCGGGTACGCTCTGGCGGTGGCTTGGATTTCACCGTTATGTTTTCTCGTGGGATGGATATCTCTTCAGCTAGCTACAACGGGATGCCTTTTGCGTGGGTATCAGCAACCGGCTGGGGACATCCACATTCCTTCGTTCCGGATGGTCGCGGTTGGCTTCAGACCTTCCATGGTGGCTTGCTCACGGGTTGTGGTTTGGCAAATGCTGGGGCGGCAAACGTAGATGGCGATGAAGCGCTTGGCATTCATGGAAAGTTGTCCCATATTCCCGCGGCTGAAACCGGCGCGTGGACCGATTGGGAAGACGAAGATGAAGCGACGGTTTACGTCGAAGGCACGATGCGTGAAGCGACTGTCTTTGGGGACAACCTCCGCCTTCGCCGCGTCATCAGCACGCCAATTGGCAAATCAAGCCTCACGATAACGGATACCGTTCATAATGCGGGCTTTAAAACGAGTCCGTTAATGCTGCTGTACCACCTGAACTTTGGCTGGCCGCTGCTAAGCGAAGACACGATTTTGCGCTTACCCGATGGCACCGTGACGTCGCCGCGTGATGATGAAGCCGAAAAAGGCCTTTCCGTTGCCCAGATGTTCACATCGCCAGTAAGTGGTTACGCAGAGCAATGTTTTTACCATGACATGCCGCACGGGGATGTCACTGCAGAGCTCTACAATCAGCGTCTGCGGTTTGGGGTGAAGGTCAGCTGGAACACACGTGAGCTTCCACACTTCACTCAGTGGAAGATGACGGGCGAAGGTGAATATGTCTGCGGTATCGAGCCTGGAACGTGTAAGGTCCTTGGTCGAGCGGCGGAACGGGATGCTGGCCGCCTAATGACCATCGAGCCTGGCGAATACCGTCGACATCGCGTGACGATTACGGCGTTCACCGATTAGCAAACCCATGGTGCAACGACTGAGGCAGAACGGATTTACTGTAGGGTTGGCCGTCGCACTGATGGTCCTGTCGAGCTTGCCATACGTTGTCGCAGCGGCTTCAACGCCCAGTGGGCATGTGTATACATGGATGTTACATAACATCGATGACTCTGCCGTTTACCTTTCGTGGATGAAGCAGGTTGCGCAAGGGCAGTTCTTTCAGGAAAACCGATTCTGTGTTGAGGCGCAAAAGAGTGTGCTGTTCAACCTTTGGTTTTTAGTGGTGGGATTGCTGAGCAAAGTCACGGGTGGACCTCTTGCCTATCATATTGGACGCCTCGTTGGTGTAGGGGGGCTTGTTTTCGCCGTCGCGCGGCTCTCTACGAGCATTTTTACAGATGCAAAGCAGCAACGCCTCGCGACCATCTTTGCTTGTTTATCATCAGGCTTCGGCTACTTATTTGGTGGCTTTAGCGCAGCACGAGGATTTACTGGGCAGCCCATCGACTTGTTCCAGCCTGAAATATCCGTGTTTCAGGTAAGTGTTTACTCGCCATTGTTTGCGCCTGCGCTCGCATTGATTGTCATCGCGATCGCAAGCTGGATCAATGCTGAAAAGTCGCATGCAGCCAAGGATGCCATCGTTTCTGGCATTGCCACAGCCTTGCTTGGCAACATTCATAGCTACGATGTTTTACACGTGATGTTAGCGGTCGCGTGTATCCGTGTAACCAGTGATGTTGCTGCGGGGCGCTTCCAGCTACGTCAATGGCTGCTCGCGGTTGGTGCAGGGGTGATCGCACTTCCCACGACAGCTTGGGTATTTTATGCAACGCGTGTTGACCCATTGTTTGCCGCCCGTGCAGACACAGATACCCGAACAGCTGCCATTTATTGGGTACTGATAGGTTTTGGCATCGCATTTCCACTCGCCGTAGCGGCGGTGATAAAGGCAATCAAAGCACGTGATCTGCCGACGCTATACTTGGCCGCTTGGTTTGTTGGCGCGTTGTTGTCATCTCAGCTACCGTTTGCCTTTCAGCGCAAGATGCTAATGGGCGCGCAGATTCCGGTTGCTATCCTTGCGGTGGTGGGACTTCTGCACCTTGCAAAGAAATTGACAGGGGACTTTCCAAAGATTCTGATTGGGACCGCGGTCCTGATGGCCATTCCTACAAACATTTTGTGGGTCCAGGATGCATTGTCAAAGCTAGCTGCCAATGCTGGTTCAACACAGATGCGGCCGTATCTTAGCATCGGCGAAAACGAAGCACTTCAGTGGCTCGGCACTCATGGGAAGGCAACGGATGCAGTCCTTGTGGGACCAGATCCGACAAGTCACCTACGATTTCCGGGCGTTGCCTTAATGCCGCATCTGTCGGTCTATGTGCCGGCGATCGCTGGGTTGACGGTCTTTGATGGCCATTGGTCTGAGACAATCAATTACGGGGCCAAGATCACTGCCACGGTGCGTTTTTTTGATGCATCGACA
>JAURHZ010000285.1 GCA_030833025.1 Armatimonadota bacterium | reverse complement strand
GGAATCTCTCTGCAGCAAAGATGCTGTCTTCAGAGCTTTTCGACCAAGTATTTCAGTCTCAGCTCCCGGTTATGCTTTGACAAATCCGGGTCACCGAGGAAATGACGGCTGGTCGGGCTTGGATAAAGCATCATGTCAAACTTTTTGCCAGCCTTCTGCAGCGCGTACACGAGCTGCATCGAGTTCTGGACATGCACATTGTCATCCATCATCCCGTGCACAATCAGGAGGTTTCCATTGAGCTTCGCGGCACCTTCCACGACGCTACCAGCCTTATAGCCTGCAGCGTTTTTCTGCGGCGTTCCCATGTAGCGCTCGGTGTAAATGGTGTCGTAGAGCTGCCAGTCCATGACGCCAGCACCGGCAATTCCTACCTTGAACATATCGGAGTGCGTTAGGGCATAGGCGGACATAAAACCGCCAAAGCTCCACCCCTCAATCGCAACGCGCTTTGGATCTGCATAGCCAAGGGTGTCGAGCGCCTTGAGGCCATCCTCGATGTCCCGGAGCTCGCTCACGCCAAACTGTCTCCAGCAGGCGGTACGGGCGGCGTAGCCACGCGGGTTTGCTGTGCGGTTGTCACACATCCAGACCGCAATGCCCTGCTGAGCAAGATATTGATTCAGGACCTGACCATTTACGCTTGACCAGGCGTTGCGGGCTGTAGGGGCATCCGGGCCGGCGTACACCGGACAGTAAACCGGTACGCGCATCCCCGGTTTCCAGGTTGGCGGAAGGAGGATCGTCCCTTCGAGGACATAGCCATCCCGTGCTTTGACCTGAACATACTTGGGGATTCCAAGGCTGTACTCTTTCGCCGCAGCCGGTGCGCTAACCTTACCAAGAACGCGCAGGACCTTACCTTCATCATCACAGACGCGGATCTCACCAGGGTTTTCAGCCGTCGATACCGTGTCGATAAAGAACTTCCGACCAGGGGCGAAGTTTGCGACGTGGGTCCCGGGCCCAGATGTCAACCTTACTGGCCGACCCTTGCCATCGAGGCGCGCGCGCATAAAATCGGAGCCAGACACCTGTTCGACATTGGACTCGACGTAGATTGTCCCGGCCTCTTCATCCACAAATGTAACCCGGCGGGCATCCCACATACCTTCCGTGACGGTTGCCGCCAATGTTCCATCGAGCTTGTAGCGGTAAATGTGCCGATAGCCACTCCGGTCACTCGTCCAGAGGAAGGTGCCATCCTTCAGCCACATCGGGTAATCGGTTACATCAATCCACCCGCTATTGCTCGCTTCGCGGAAGAGGCGCTTTGGCTCCTTGGGGTTTGCTGCATCGGCGGTGATGACATCAAGGAAGGTCTGCTCTTTGTTTTGCACTTGATAGAGCAGCTTTTTGGAGTCTGGGGTGAAAGCGAAGCGGACCACGAGGCGGTCTTCCGGAGTGTATGCATCGAGAGGAACCTGGACTGGCTTTGGCGTTTGCTCGGTGACATCAACGACCCAGAGCGTGACAAGCGGATTTGCCATCCCGGCCTTTGGGTAAAACCAAGGTTCAAGCGCCTGCGCTTGGGGCAGGTGGTCCGTGAGGGTGATCGGCTTGACAGGCGCTTCATCCAGGCGAAGATAGGCTAGGTAACGGCCATCCGGGCTCCAGCGATAACCCCAGCGGCTACCACGGCCATAGATTTCTTCATCGTAGACCCAGTCGAGGATGCCATTGAGGATGGTTGCTGAGCCATCGGTGGTGATGCGCTTCTCGACATTTGTGCCTTTTTCCGTAATGTAGAGATCGTTTTGTTTCACCGATGCGGTTCGTTTACCTGTCGGGTCGGTCAGGTTTCCATTCCCGCCACCCGGGATTCCGCCTCCGCGCCGCCGGGCATTGAGTGTATTGCGTTGCTCATCAGGCGTCGCGAGGCTGCGGTTTGGGCGTTGTTCCCCTGAACGGGCATCGTAGGAATACGTCTTTCCGTTTTGCTCGACGGTGTACGTAAGCGCATCAAGCCACGAGACCTTGAGTGGAGCTTCGGGGGTCAGGCGTGCGCCAAATCCAAGGGCTTCTTGAAAGGTGAATGTGCGTGGGCCCTGCGCAAATGATGTTGGAGCAAGTGCCAGCGTGGCTGCCGTCAGTAACACAAACCGTCTTGTCATGAAATCCATCTCCTGAATGGGAGTAAATCCCGAGCTTGCTTAATACTGGGCATTCTATCGCTGGAGGACGATTCCAGATGTTTCCTAAAAACAGACGAGGGATACGGTTTATGAGATCGATTTTCGGGGTGTACGTGCTGTTCTCACAAACTAGATAACTTACATCGTGTCGTCTGAATTCCGTTCCCAAATACGCTGATAAACGGGGCATGCAGTGGTGCCGATGAGATTATTCTGTTCTCGCAGGCTTGGTTAAAAGTGTACGTTGTTCAGCCCGCTGGCGGGGCGGTAGGATGCTACGCATGGATGCTGCATCAACCGCCGACAAGGCAAAATCCCTCGAAGAAACACCTCTCTCCGTCTCACACGGATCCGTCACCACAGGTGACAAAACCCTTGCCTACACGGCCAAAGCCGGCTACCTTCCCATCAAGGATGCGGATGGCGGTATCGATGCCCTGTTGTTCCACACGTATTACACCCTAGATGGCATCGATGACCCCAAGGACCGCCCGTTACTCATCGCCTTCAATGGTGGCCCTGGCTCGAGCTCTGTCTGGCTCCACCTTGGGACGATTGGCCCAAAGCGTATCGCGATGCTCCCGGATGGCTCCCTGCCACCGCCGCCTTACATCATCGAGGACAACCCATTCACGTGGCTTGATGTCGCAGACATCGTCTTCATCGACCCGGTTCAGACGGGCTTTTCTCACGCTAAAGATGAAGAGACTGCAAAGAAATTCCTCGGTGTCGAAGGCGACCTCGATTGCCTTTCAGAGTTCATCCGGCTCTTCCTAACGCGTAACAACCGCTGGGCAAGCCCGCTCTTCATGGCCGGAGAGTCTTACGGTACAACCCGCGGCGCAGGCCTCGCGGGACGCCTGGTTGACATGGGGATCGCGCTCAGCGGCCTCATTCTCATCTCGACTGTCCTGCACTTCCAGACACTGTCCTTTGCAAATGGCAATGACCTGCCGTACGTTTTGTTCCTGCCGACATATGCTGCAACCGCCTGGTACCACGGCAAGCTGGACCGCACCCTCCTCCGTAAACCTGTCGAGGAGATCATCCGGGAGGCGGAAGCATTTGCGATTGGTGACTATGCATCCGCATTGATGCAGGGGGATCGCATCACGACCGCGGTACGCACACAGGTTCTCCGCCAGCTGGTCCGCCTCACTGGGCTTAGCGCCGAATATCTTGAGCTTTCGGATCTCC
>JAURHZ010000284.1 GCA_030833025.1 Armatimonadota bacterium | reverse complement strand
CCGCTGGTCCATACAGATATCGCATAGCTCTTGATCGGTCACATGAAAGCAGACAGAGCATTGCCGCATATGCGCTTTAACATCCTCGATTGCTGTGACAAGCCGTTTGACGGCCTCGTTATCAAGTTTGAGGATGTGAAAAGCCAAGCGCTGGGCCGATTTCGGACCAACGCCTGGCAATCGTTCAAATTCCGCTACCAGTCTGGCAAACGGACGTGCATACGTAGACAAGCTGTCGTATGCCTAGCCAAGTCCTGGGAGGTTGAGGCCTGGGATATTTGGCATCAGCTTGCGCTGCTCTTCGTTCCGCATGTCTTCGGCAGTGTTGATGGCACCATTTACTGCCGTCAAGATAAGTTCCTGCAGAGTCTCGACATCATCCGGGTCAACAGCATCTTTGGAGATGGTCAAAGACATCAGGTGGCCATTGCCATCCACGACTGCCTTGATAACTCCGCCAGCGGTTCCTTCGATGCGAGCTGCTTCAAGACGCTCGTTCATCTTTTCAGCATCTTCGTACATCTTCTTCTGAACCTGTTCAATCATCTTGGCCATGCCTGCGCCGCCAAGTGGATTTCCGCCGCCGCCGCCTAAACCTTTAAATGGATTCGCCATCGTCATAAACTCACTTTCAACTTACTTTGTGTGCGATCAGTGTATTGGATGCTCCAACATCTTGCCCCCGAAGACCTCCAGGACCTCTCGCAACAGGGGGTCATCCGGAGCACCTGCATTTGCTACCGCTTCATCATCGGTTGCATTTGATGTGCTGCCGGAAACATCGTTTTCGCCACCATTCGCATTACCCGAGCCGCCACCCGAAACGGGAGGCTGGGCAGGTGGCGCTTCCAGTACGAACCGCACTCCCCGAATGGGCTCTGACAGTCCAAGTGATCTGCCAAGCACTTTGCGGACAAAGTCCGATTGCTTTTGATCACTCATCATGTCTTTGTGGGCCGAGCTTTGAAATGCGATTTCAACAACGCCATCCGATGCACCTACGGGTCTTGCAGATGCCAACATCACTCCCGCACGCTTGCTGATTGCCTCTGCCGCGGAAAGGAAACCAGGCCAAACCGAAAGGACATCGTTGAGTGACCAGCTCGAAGTCCCGGCCGGTTCTATGGCATCCGGATCCTGCGTAACAGAGACGACAACTGCTGGTTGAGGTGTGGGGGAAGGGACAGAAACCTGGGGTGTGGGGTGAGGTGGAGCTGGTAGGTCGGCGCCTGTCGATGGGCGTCCAGCGGCTCGGGCAGCTCGAATTGCTGCAAGCGCTGCGGGCACCACAGGGGCATGACCTGCATCCTGTGTTTCTTTGTTGCCGGCCGGAGATGAAATCACTGTCGATGGTGCATCCGTTGATACACCACGCGCGGGTTCAGAAGGTGTATCACCACGGAACGATGGGACTGCATGTTCTTGCGGTTGCTGAGGGCGCGCGGCAGGCTTTTCACTCTGTCGGATTTGCGTAGGGGCAACAGCTGGTGCAGACGGGGCAGGCGCTTCGGTGGGGTTGCAGGCACGTGCAAATGCAAGCTCAATCACCAAGCGGTGTTGTTGGTTCCACCTAAGGTCAGCTTGTGCCTTGTGAACTATGTCGAGTGCGTGAAGGAGTGGCTGTTTCCCGATGCTGTTTGCGAACTGTGCTAGTTTGCTGCGTTCTTCTTCCGTGCGGTCTGAAAACACGGCTGCACCGGAAAGCTGAAACACGAGGAGGTCACGAAGGTGGCTGGCCACGGATCTGAGAATCGAACGGGCATCCTTACCTTCATCCAAAATTTCATCCGCGAGGCGAATCGCTCCCGACATGTCTCCCGTCGCCATCGCCTGAGTCAATGCATAAAGATGATCAGACTCGAGGAGTCCAAGGACGGCTTCGACGTCGGAAGCTTCGATGTCGCCATCGGTAAAGCCAAGAACCTGCTCTAGGAGTGAAAGAGAGTCCCGGTAGCTTCCCTCGGCTGCACGGGCAACTGCGAGAACAGCGCCATCGGACATTTGGCGCTGTTCGCTTCCAAGGACATAGCGTAGTCGGCCGCTGATGTCTGCGATGGTGCCGCGACGAAAATCGAACTGTTGGCAGCGCGAGCGGATGGTGATGGGAATCGACTGCGGTTCCGTGGTGGCAAGGATAAAGACCACATTTGCAGGAGGTTCTTCGAGTGTTTTAAGAAAAGCATCCTTCGCATCACTAGACAGCTGGTGGGCCTCATCGATGATGTAGACCTTGTACCGATGTTGCATCGGGCCGTAGCCAACAGCTTTTCTGACTTCCTCAATATCTGCTACACCTCTGTGGCTTGCAGCATCGAGTTCGACGACATCAATGCAGTTTCCGGCCGTAATCCGCCGGCATGCCTCGCACTGATCGCATGGTTCTGTAACGTAGGTGTCCGATGATTCGCAATTGAGAGCCTTTGCGAGTAGGCGGGCTACCGTTGTTTTGGCTGTTCCACGAGTACCAGTGAAGAGGTAGCCATGTGCAACACGACCTGTTTGCAGGGCATTTTGAAGGGTTCGCACAACATGTTGTTGACCCACGACATCGGAAAATGTCTGAGGGCGGTACTTGCGGTAAAGGGACTGGTAAGCCATCCGGTTATTGTGCGGGAAGTTTGCGACACACGGGCCGTGCTCCTAAAGGCTGCTGCTTCCGCCCTGACCTGGTTCGGAGCCGACCCGCTGCCGTGCAGATATTGTACCGCTTACAGAGCGATTGTCACTTACATCCCGATGATGTCACAGGATAGACTGATAATCAGTATGGCGACCCGACCGACTGGCATTAAGCGGACAATGACTGAGGTTGCTGATGAAACCACGCTGGTCCTTGAGGGCGTTGGAAGAGTTTCCCGCCGTGTTGTAATCAGTGGACCACTTTCGGTGATTCGGTATATCGGCGATGTGTTTCTTGTTCTTGTCGAAGCACTCTTGGGGATTCGTGACACAGATATCATCACGCATGTCCGGCAATGGTTTGTCCTCGGGGTCCAGACGTTGCCGATTGCAGGCACTACGGTTGGCCTGTCGAGTGCGGTGTTTGCGTATTACACCGTGATGTCTCTAAAGAACTATGGAGCCAGCGGACTCGTAGGTGGCATCGTTGCTATCACCGTCGTACGTGAAACCGGCCCACTCATTGCGGGCATCATGTTGACCGCACGCGCTGGTAGCTCTATTGCGGCTGAGCTTGGGGCGATGCGTGCGAGTGAGCAAATTGATGCCCTTCGTGTGATGGGACTTTCCCCGGTGCGTTACCTCGCCAGCTCGCGTATCCTCGCTTGTACGTTAATGCTTCCGGTGCTAACCGTCTTGTCCGACTTAATCGGAGTAGCCGCAGGTGGCTTAGTC
>JAURHZ010000283.1 GCA_030833025.1 Armatimonadota bacterium | reverse complement strand
CGTCGAAATGTTCTTAAACAGCTCCGTCCCAGGCTTAGGGAGTGTTTTTGGATCCGGGTAATTGGTACCAAGCATGATGTCGCCAACCGCGGCGATGGTGATGCTTTTAGCGTCCTCTGCCTTTGGTGTTTCCGTTTGGCCTTGTGGTTGCGGTGTATCCCCGACGACGCTCTTTGGCGCGGGGGTAAGCGTAGGCTGAACGGGTTTCCCTGGGCGGTCAACCAAGCCTGCGATCAGGGATTTTTTGCTCTGGCATCCCGCCGCGATGGTTAGGCAGGTAAGCAGTGAGGCAAGCAATATCCGGTCAGAGGTCCGCGCATGGGTTAACACATCCATAAGTATGCCATATGGTTGCACGATTGATGAATTTACTGCACTAAATCAACTCTGTCGGCTCTTGGGAAGAGGCCCACATTGTCACTATGTGGACATAACTAATGCTTCTGCTTACTGATTTGCTGCTGAATAGACAGTTCGATAGCTTTCATGTCGATTTTTCCCGTCCAATGCTCGATGATTTCGCCATCCTTGACCAACATCACGGATGGAATAGCCTTTACCCCGAGCTGTTTCCACGTTTCGCGACTATCGAGCAGCATCGGGTATGTGATTGCTTGCTTGGACTTCTTCAGGAATGCCGGGACTTTGCGCTCTGCATCATCATCAATGGAAATGCCGATGACGGCTAGACCATCTGGAGCATACTTTGTGTGTAGCTTTTGGATCCCGGGCATCGCCTTGACACAGGGCACACACCAGGTCGCCCAGAAGTCGATGAGGACAAGCTTGCCACGCATATCTGCAAGACTGATGCTCGTACCGGTGGTTGTCTTGAGCGTAAAGGGAGCGGCTGTTCGAGGCAGGGGCGCGGGAATAAATGCATCGGGATCCTTGAGGAAGGACTCAATTTCTGACTTGTTACAGAAGTAATACGTTTTGTCTTTATAGGAAACACCACCCGCGGGTTTCTCTAGCTCGAGCTCGCCATTTTGCTTGCAAATGAAGCAGTGTGCCTTTGCTGGCAGGCTGGCCTTGATACGGATGGCTTTATCCTGTGGCTGTGACACGACTAAAGCCGTGATGATAAGTGGGAGCATAAGTGGGTTCAACATCTAAAAATTCCTCGCAAATGCAAGTCCGGGGCGTTTATTGAAGGCGGCAATCAGACTGATGCTCTCTCCATGCTTGCCAAACCATGTCAACGTTGTGTGTCCATATTTCCCATCGGACATCGGTACTAGAACAACATTGTCCCGAATGCCAATACTTGCCCCGAATGGCACCAGAAATTCTCGTCCATACGTCGAATATGCGGTCCCGATATACGGAGCAACCCGTTCAAAGGTACCGCTGAGCTGCTTTTGGGCTGATACGAAATAACTCATTCCATAAGGTGTGCCGATGCGGTCGCTCGACCACCCGGCGACGATTCCTGGCTTGGTATCGGTTTCCGTCTGGATAAAGTAATTACCAACGGGGTTTAGTTTCTCCCGTGGAGCATTCGCATTGAACTCGACACCAAGCTGAAGGCGTGGTGAAACGCGCCCCGTAAACGTTGTTCGGACACGCGGACGGTCTTGAACAGAGTCAACAAAGCGTTGGGAGAACTGGAATGTTCCTTGAATTCCGCTCGCACGGAGCGGTGAGCCTTCGCCCGGTCAGCCCGTTCACGGCGGGAGGGTGGACCGGAGCTTTTCTTTGATCGATTGGCCATCTGGGAGCTGCGCGATGCTTGCTTTAGCCACCCCAGCGATGAGTAGCATCGCCAAACCAGCCACCACGGTAGTTGAACGCAAGTATTTAGCTGGCAGATTACACTTGGTGCTCATAGGTATAAACTTCATTTTCAATGACTAACGCTACATTGCTTCGGCGTTACGATTACCCTCACAGAAGTATAACCAAGAGTCGGTGTATTACCAGCATTTGAGGTTGTGTCTTACACGACCGTGAAGACTTCTGTGATGTATGGAATGGCTGAAACACGTCAACTTTATTGACGTGAAACGAGGTTGTCTGCTGTTTAATCAGTGGCTATGTGCGGTCCCGACAATTGCCATCCGATAGCGGTCAAAATACACCTCCACTAAACATTTTTTCAACTATGAAGCGATAGTGAACACATGTTTTTGATTATTCGTCTAAAGTATGAATTGGAGGGTAGTCCTATGAAGAATGTATTGATTGCAGGGGTAGTTCTTGCACTGATCGGTAGCAGTGTCCTCGCGCAGGGCCCAGGCGGCGGACGCCCAGGCTTCGGTGGTGGCATGCCAGGCGGTCAGGGTGGACCCGGCATGCGCGGTGGAATGGGCGGTGGCATGATGGGTGGCGGTGGCATGGGTGGCGGTCAGCGCCGTAACCCAATGGCACGCATCATCGAAGAGCTCGGCCTCACTCCAGAGCAAAAGAAGAAGGCTGACAAGGTTTTGGATGACAGCACTGCAAAGCGCAAGAAGCTGGATGATGAAACCAAAGCAGCAATCGAGAAGATTCTGACCCCAGCCCAGAAGAAGAAAATGGAAGATGTCCAGAAGGAAATGCGTTCCCGCTTCCAGGGCATGATGGGCGGCGGTGGAATGATGGGTGGTGGCATGGGACGTCCAGGAATGGGCGGACCAGGCGGAGCACCTCAGGGTGGTCGGCCAGGCAAAAAACCGTAAGGCTAACCGCTACGAAAAAGCCCCTTCTCCAATTCGACCTCGGAGAAGGGGCTTTTTTTGTTGCGTTCAGTAGTACTAACACTCACTGGCAATTTCAATGATGAATGTATCTACAGCTCGAGCTTGCCAAACCTATTTTCGGTTGGGTCCAGCTTACGGCGGATCATGTCATACGCATTGTTGATGCGCTCCAGGATTTGTGCGGCTGCTTGCTGCTCCATACTGCCATCCGGGAAACGGCGGCTGTCGGCCCGCCCAGCCAGCTGCTGATACGTTGCCTGCACCTTCGACAAATCCTCTGTCGGTGCAATGCCTAGCGTTTGGAAAGCTGCACGCTCATCCTGTGTCCATCGCCCTGTCGTGGCCGTACTTGCCGGCACAACACTCGGAGAAACGCTCGCTTCCGGCACGGATGTCCCATCTAGTTCACCACGCGCACGGGCACGGGATGCGTTGATTTTCTCTTGGGCACGGCGCAGAAGAGCATCCGCTTCGGATTCACCATCCATACGCCCCCTAGATGTCGCTGCATCCAGTTCGCGTTCTGCTAGCGCATCCTCGATACGCTCCTTAGCAGAATTCGCATAGGCCTTCCCCAAGTTAAACAACCGATCGGGAATACTCAAGCCGTGGCCTCCGGTTCCTGTTGCACCTGCGCATTGGCAAGCAACACCGATGATGCGAGTGCACCATCCGGAGTGTACC
>JAURHZ010000282.1 GCA_030833025.1 Armatimonadota bacterium | reverse complement strand
GCATGTGTTGGTAGATCCCAGGGACGCTGTCGGGAATCTCGATAGCCCCACAGGCTTTGCGGTAGAACTCAATGGGGCCAGCGCCGGCGATGACGCCGTAGGCATAACCCATGTCCCAAAGCCCGCTGAGTGCGTGTAAGAGAAGAGCCTTACCAACGCCTTTGCCTCGAAGGGTTGGACAAACGCCGGTAGGACCAAACATCCCGCGCATCGTTGCATCCACGCAGGCGAAGCCCTTGACCTGGCCATCTACGATAGCAATCCAGCACGTAATCGGCTGGCGAGCAAAGCCCGCTTCTGTTTCATCCGCCCATGACTCGCTGAATGTCTCCGCGATGAATCTACGGGTGCGCGAGAGGTCGAAGGGGAAAGCCCGCCGGATGATGATGCCTTCGGCGGCAAGGCTTTCGGTAAGCGCCTTGCTGGATGGCAGCTTGTACAGCGGTACGAGAAGGTCAGGCATGACTGTATTTCACCACAAGTGTGCAAATTGCGTTGTGTTTACGGGGAGGATGGGCATTCAGGCAGCACAAACCGCCAGTAAACTGCCAATCCTGGTGTCACAAATGCCCATGGGCTGTCGCTTGCGAAACGGCTAGAATGCAGGCATATGTCCAGTCAGGGTCAGGTTCCTCTCATCGCCGTAGATGCTGCCCCAGGGCAGGTCACAATCGAAGGCGTCATCGAGCGCGTCACATTTCACAATGCTGAAAATGGCTATGGCGTCGTCAAAATCATCGATACCGATGGTCCCCGCGGTAAGAATTCAGACCCCATCGCTGTTGTCGGGACATTTCCAAGTCCTGTTCCTGGTGAGTCTATTAAGTGCATAGGGACATGGGTCAAGCACCCGGAATTTGGCAGGCAGTTCAAGGCGGAACGTGTCGAAAGTGTGCGTCCCGCAACCATCGCGGCAATTGAGAAATACCTCGGTAGCGGCCTGGTAAAAGGCATCGGGCCCGCGACAGCAAAGAAAATCGTGGCGCGCTTTGGGGCCGAAACCCTTGATGTCCTTGATCGCGAGCCGCATCGTCTACATGAAATTCAAGGCCTTGGACGCGTCTCTTTGGATCGTTTGTCAAAGGTGTGGGAGGGGCAGAAGGCGGTTCAAAGCCTGATGCTCTTTCTTCAGGGAAACGGTGTTACTCCTAGCCTTGCGCATAAAATTCACAAGCAATATGGCGACCAGTCCGAGGCGATTGTCCGTACAAACCCCTATCGTGTGGCGAATGAACTCTGGGGCGTTGGCTTTCGCACTGCGGATCAGCTGGCGCAGCGTATTGGGATGCCTCTCGATGCTCCGCAGCGCTTGCGTGCCGGGCTTTTGTATACGCTGCAGTCATCCATGGATGCAAATGGTCACTGCTTTATGTATCAGGATGAGCTGCTTGCATTTGCGTGTGAGCCGCAAATGCTGGGTGCCGATCCGGCGCTTGTGCGTGCAGCCCTCGATGAAACACTGGTCAAGGCCGAGCTGCGGGCGGATATCGAGGGAATGGATGTTCCTGCTGGCGGCATTTCAGAGCTGAACCCCCGGATTTATATCCCGGGGATTTACCAGACAGAGCTGCGACTCGCAGAGCGCATCAAGGCATTGCTTCGCAACAAGCCCGTCCCTCTTGGCGACAATGCGCTGGCCGAGCTTTTAGGCACGATTGAGAATGCAAAGGGGCTGTCTGAGCAACAGGGGCAGGCGGTGCTCCGGGGGCTGAATGCGAGTGTGATGGTCCTCACGGGCGGCCCGGGAACGGGTAAGACCACAACGAC
The DNA here is from genome assembly GCA_030833025.1 of Armatimonadota bacterium. Taxonomy (GTDB): domain Bacteria; phylum Armatimonadota; class Armatimonadia; order Armatimonadales; family Armatimonadaceae; genus CAIRTT01. The sequence continues at coordinate 1,600 of JAURHZ010000282.1, read as the reverse complement.
CAATGTTCTTGTGCGGGCATTTGAAGCGCAACACCGGAAAGTTGTCCTCGCGAGCCCGACGGGACGTGCCGCCAAACGGGCATCTGAGGTGACAGGTCGACAAGCAAAGACCATCCACCGCCTGCTCTCATGGAAACCCGAGCTGCGCGCATTTGAGCACAACAAAGGCAATCCGTTGGTTGCGGATGTGATTATTGTTGATGAGGCATCGATGCTAGACCTTGCCCTCGCGGATGCCCTTTTTGATGCTGTCCCGGATGGTGCTCAGGTTGTTTTGGTTGGGGATGTCGACCAGCTGCCAAGTGTGGGTCCGGGGAACATTCTGTCAGATCTGATCGCAAGCGGTGTCGTTCCTGTTTCGCGCCTTACAGAGGTCTTTCGCCAGGCGGCCGAGAGCAGGATCATTACGAGTGCCCACGATGTAAACACGGGGCGGGCACCGCGCTGGCAGGCACCTGCTGCGATAAAAGATGGTGTTGACTGTGTGCTCCTCGAAGTGGAAGAAGCCGATGACATCCCGCTCAAGGTGGCTGGTGTGGTCACGAAAAGCCTTCCGAACCTTGGGTGGAATCCGGCGGATGCGACGGTTTTGGTCCCGATGCAACGTGGGACGGCCGGCGCGCGGAATCTGAATGAGGTGTTGCAGGCACGGGTGAATCCACCTGATCCAAGCAAGGCAGAGCTCACGCGTGGAGCAAATATTTTTCGGGTTGGCGACCGTGTACTTCAGCGCGTGAATGACTACGAAAAGAATGTCTTCAATGGCGATATCGGGGTGATCAGCGCCGTGCATCCAAGCGATTTTGAGCTTGAGGTGCGGTATCCCGAGGGGCCGGTCCACTACGGCGCTGCGGATTTGGATCAGCTTCAGCTTGCGTATGCGATGACGACGCATAAGTCACAGGGCTCAGAGTTTCCGGTGGCGATTGTGGTGATGCATACGCAGCACTACGTGATGCTCCAGCGTAATCTTTTGTACACAGCGCTGACCCGTGCGAAGAAGTTGGCAGTGCTCGTTGGGTCAAAGCGGGCGCTGGACATGGCGGTGAAGAACCACCGCACAGTCCCACGGTGCACTTGGCTTGCTCAGCGGATACGGGATTAGGCTAGGATAATATTTGCCATCACTTAAGTGACTTTTTGGGGAGAGCCAGTAGATGCTAAAGCATTCGAATGACGAGAATACAGAGCCGAGTACGGTCTCACAGGATGCTGTTGATCGCCTTCGTCAGCTTACGGATGCTGGCATTGGAGCGGACTTATCAGCTGGTGGTGGCCGGAAATTAGATGTAAGTAATGCTGGTCAGCGGCGTAGCAAGGCCATGACGCCAGTCAAAATCGTCTGTTCGGTAATTATTGCGGTGAGTCTTGGCGCCGCCGTGAGCTGGCCAGTTACATCTTCCATGGCCAAGTCACATCTGAAAATGCTTGCTGGAATCAACTATCTGGCAATCTTTCAGGGCACGGGTTCCGAGCGCGCCAAAGAGATGGCCTTTGTAGCACAATACCCAGATGACGTAGCGATTCAGTTTGGCGGTGCGCTTCGTCAGAGTGTGTCATCAGCATCGGGGCAGGGATTCGATTCAAAGGAGCGTGCTAA
>JAURHZ010000281.1 GCA_030833025.1 Armatimonadota bacterium | reverse complement strand
CAATAAATGGCACTGCGGCGAGAAGCAACGCGGAAACTCCAAATGTGATTGGTGACCAACGTCGAATCATCGATGCAGGGATGTTACTGATGAAGAGGAAACACACTATTCCAAGCGCGGCTGACCCAAGCTGCTTTCTGGTGAAAAACCAGGCATCGTTGTGTACCGAAAGTGCCATCGCAAAGGAGGAAGAAGTAACAGCAACAATCCCTGCGATTACCAAAGCAATCACAACGGCCATAAATCGGCCATCCAAGGATGTCCACCAGGCAAATATAGCTCGAAGACGATCGTTTGTCGTTCTCTTAGTCCCTGCAACAGGTCCCGTCATTCCATTACTCTCCCGTGTCATCCCACACCATAAATCAACGATATAAAGGCACAGACCAGCGTAAACACAACAAACATCGTAACGACCTGCACTTCATGCATCCCACACTCTTCAAAGTGATGATGCAGTGGTGCACGGCGAAAAACCCGGTTCGCGCGTGCATTTTCGATTCCAAACCGAAGCCGACGATATTTGAAGACGTACCGCTGCAGCATCATCGAACTGATTTCCAGCACAAATACTGCACCACACAATGCAAGGGCCCAAACCTGCCCAGTGAGTAAAGCCGCAGCAGGAAAGAACATGCCAAGAGCAAGGGACCCTGTGTCCCCCATGAAGATGCGGGCAGGATATGCATTCCAGAGCAGAAAACCGAGGGTAGCCCCGGCAACCGCGCCGTAAACACCCATCATCAGGGGCACTGTTGGCGACATCATCAACAACACACCAAGCGTTAGCGATACGACGCTGCTTACGCCGGTCAGTAGGCTGTCGAGGCCATCAGTGAAGTTCACCGCATTGCAAAATCCAGTGATGAAAACGATCGCAATAATATCCACCACTACCGGAGGCAACCCGGGCCAGAGCGATTGAACGGGAAATCCAAGTTGACGACAACCGACAACAAATAGACCCGCAACAGACAGCTGCAAGATGAGTTTTACACGCTCAGACAGTCCAGCCTTGTTGTTCGCTCCGGTTACTTTCCCGATATCATCAATCGCTCCGATCACTCCTCCAAGAAACATCGTCAGCAGTAACAATCCAATCGCTTTGCCATCCGACTTCGATGGAAGCATCGTAATCATTGCCGTACCAACAATAATGATTGCGATAAGGATACCGATACCGCCCATGGTTGGAGTGCCATGCTTGAGGCGATGCTTTTCAGGCGCATTCTCGCTGATTGGCTGGACCGTTGATTTGTTCAACAGAATCTGACGAACGGGCCAAGTAATGATAGCTGAGAGCACACTGCCCGCAATCACGCCCGTTCCAAGGAGTGCATATTGGGTCATGAAACACCCCCACACAACGCATCCACGATGTGATCAAGGCCTGCGGCACGACTCGCTTTTACGAGGACCACATCACCTGCACCGATTACCTGCTGCAGGACATGCGCGGCACTGGATGCTGTTTCAAAGGAGTGGATCTGGTCAGGATTCATTCCAGACATTAGTGCACCGGTGCGATAACCGGATGCCTCACTCCCAACAACCACAAGGTGATCAATTTCTGAATTGCTGACAGCCTCACCAACTGCTTGGTGCCACTGCATCGTTTCTACACCGAGTTCACGCATTTCACCAAGGACTGCCCACGACTCACCTGTTGCCTGACTTCGGACTTCAGCCAGTACCGCAACTGCAGCGAGCATTGCTTCCGGCGCAGCGTTATATGCATCGGAAAGAACAACAGCTCCATTAGGCATGCTTCGAGGACGCATCCGTCCTTCACTTGGCCGCCAGTTCGCTAAACCAGCAGCAGCGTCATGCAGTGGAATCCCCGATACGATGCCAGTCGCCACCGCAAGCGCACCGTTCAATGCCGCAAATCTAGCTGGGGACGCTACTGTAGCATTTGTCGCTTCACCGTCATACGTCAGCGTGAACGTCGTCTCTAGTCGCCCTATCCGTACATTCGACACAACAAGATCGCAGGACAACGATTCACCAACAATCATGCGCTTGCAATGCGATGCACTGGAATCTACTAGTTCTCTGAACGCTATGTCACTTGGGTATACGGCTACAGAATCGGGTGACAGGCCACGAAACAGCTCAGTTTTTGCAGCACCAATCGCCTCGGGGGTCTTGAGGAGTTCGATATGAGCGCTGCCAATATTTGTGATGACGCCGACATTTGGCTCCGCAATCCGAACTAGCTCCGCTATCTGACCGGATCCTCGCATACCCATTTCAAGTACGAGCGTATTAACATCGTCTGGAGCAGAAAGTATTGTAAGCGGAAGGCCAATCTCTGTGTTGAAGTTTCCCAATGTAGCATGACAGGACTTCGCATATCCGTGAACGGACGCAACCATATCCTTCGTCGTCGTCTTTCCATAGCTTCCTGTAATCGCAACAACATTTGGGGCATGTTGTTTTCGAACCCAGTTAGCGAGGACGCCTAGAGCATCTACTGTATTCGTAACACAAATCTGAGGAAGGTCTACAGAGGTATTTACCGTCTCTACAGTGGCACCGCTTGCCCCACGCTCTTTGGCGATTAGCAGGTAGTCATGGCCATCCACTTTTGTTCCACGGATCGCTGCGAACAAAGCTCCACTGGTAAGCGTTCGTGTATCTATGGACACACTATTGACACTTGCCGTGTTATCGAGCGATTGTCCGAATATCTTACTCACATCAGATAAAGTCAGATGCATTTAGCTAACTCCTCAGATGCGACATCCCGGTCATCAAATGGAACAACTGAAGTCCCAACGATCTGGTAGTTTTCGTGCCCTTTACCTGCGATGACAACTAAGTCGTTAGGGTTAGCGGATTGCACGGCAAGCGCGATTGCCATACGGCGGTCGGATTCCACAGTGCCGTTATCGGCTTGTGTCATCCCCGCAACAATCTCGCCGATGATTGCATCCGGGTTTTCAGTCCTTGGGTTGTCCGAAGTCACAATGACTGAATCGCAGTATTTCTCAGCAATCGCTCCCATTTGTGGGCGCTTAGATCGATCACGATCACCGCCGCAACCGAACACACAAATAAGCTTTCCGCGACACAAGTCTCGAGCCGTTGACAGAACGTTTTCTAAGCCATCCGGTGAATGTGCATAATCGACTACCACATCAAACGGTTGTTCACTGGGAACAATTTCAAAGCGACCCGGGATTTGCGGACATGACCGAAGTAGCTCGATTCCGGCATCGATTGATCCGCCGGCACCAACAAACCAAGCGAGCGCCGCAAGAGCATTTTCCACCTGAAATGCCCCGCCAAGTGGAAGATGAATACGATGACGTTTATCCAAGTACAGGACATCGAATTCGGTTGAGGAACTGTACAAACAGATGTTTGATGAGACGAAATC
>JAURHZ010000280.1 GCA_030833025.1 Armatimonadota bacterium | reverse complement strand
TGGAGTAGCGTTTCGCGCACTGGTAGCCGAACCCTTTGGTGCGGATGGCTGCTGCACATTTGCTACAAACAAGGCTCTGAGGAGTATCGCAGAAGCTGCCTGCGTGCGCCTCACGAATGGGGATTCGCCGGTCGATGTCATGCCATTTTGGAGAGTGATAGATTCCAAGAGCACGATTGCCAAACGGTTGCATTTAGATGCCGAAAGCCTGGGGGAGCTACGGCTATTCGATGCTCGCGACGGCTAGTGTCCATCCTTTGCTTACGTGTACGTGACTGAGAAGTGTGCACGGTAAATGTACAGGGTTTAGCAGAACGATAAAGTCGAAGATGCACTCAGACAGGGCTAATTTCAGCAAAGTTACTGTAAAGATTACGCACATTCATACATATAATGCTTATGTGTTACAAACGTCAGCATTCGGCATGAAAGGTGCAAATGGGTTCTTCGTGAACCGCTTTGTCCTTGCCTGCCGCAACATCATCATGCTTTTAGCAGTGATGTTTACGCTTGGCGTGATGCCTGCAAATGCACAGGATAGCCTTGTGCTCGAGAGCAGCATCCAGACGAATTTGGTGACACCTTCGCTGACATCGGATACGCACGGTAAATCCTGTATGTGTGCTGACTGCAATCACATGAAGTGTTGCTGTAAAGCGATGACAGATTCCACACCGGTGTTCCGGCCAGTCTGTGCGTTGCCAAGTGCTGAGCTACTAAATGGTTCAACTGTTGCACCTCGCTGTGCATCTGGCTCCATCATCCTAATACTCGATGGCGGTCTTAAGGCCATCCATCAGGCACGAATCGTGTCTCCGGATGCCTTTGCGCAAGAGTGGTCTTCCCGGCCACCCCTCGCGCCTCCCCGAGGCTGATCACATTTCCTGACAGCTATGCGGCTTCGACCACTTAATCCATTTTCCTCAACATGGGAATGGAGAGTGTCCGAATAGAGATGTGTTGTCTGGCGATCGAATTTCATGACGCCTCTTACACATCACTCTGTTCCCACAGTGCATCACGCACCAGTGTCCGTATAACCACGTTTCGTGAATAGTGTGTCAGGTTCGAATCACCCTTCACCAATATTCCTGCCTACTGTTACCATCGGCACAGTCCCGTGGTTGCGTCAGCCTGTCTGACCCCACAGAGAACATCAATCACTATGCGGAAATCAGCGTTTACGCTCATCGAACTTCTCGTCGTTATCGCAATCATCGCGATTCTTGCAGCCATCCTCTTCCCAGTGTTCGCCCAGGCCCGTGAGAAGGCCCGTCAGACAGCGTGTCTGTCGAACACCAAGCAAATTGGTACGGCATTTATGATGTATACGCAGGATTACGATGAGTACCTGCCACTGACGACGTATCCATTGCCATCCAACTCCTGGACAGATCAGGCGCAACCTTACATCAAGAATCGTCAGCTCTTTCGCTGCCCATCGGATGACAGCGATAACTGGAATGCAGCCACGAATCCACGTCGCTCTTCGTACTTCCTAAATGCCTATATGGGCGGAGCATCGATGTTCGGTAACTTGTCTTCTGTTGCATCCCCAGCAGGAGTCATTTACATCGGCGAGAGCAACAAGAATATCAACCGTGACCACTTCCATCCGTTCAACTGGAATGGCAATCAGGAAACGCCCCCCAATCCGATGTACTCGGGCTATATGAACTCCATCACATGGAGCGCATCCCTTGGGGAGACAGTTGAGCTCGCGCTCCGCCGCCACAGTGGTGGCTCCAACTTCGTGTACATGGATGGTCATGCGAAGTGGGGTAAGTGGACACAGGTCTTTTATCAGCGTCCAGATCAGGGAATTTGGCAGGGTGCCTTCGATCCACGTCAGCCATAGGTCGACCGTGCATCTTGTAAACATCGTCAGCCCAGACGCCAATGTTTGGGCATCAAATCACAAGAATTACAAACTAAAGAACTTATCAAAATGAAAAAATCAGCCTTTACGCTCATCGAGCTCCTCGTCGTTATCGCGATCATCGCAATTCTCGCAGCCATCCTCTTCCCTGTCTTTGCCCAGGCCCGTGAGAAGGCCCGTGGTATTTCCTGTGTATCGAATGTCAAGCAGATCACAGTTGCCCACTTAATGTACGCACAAGACTACGATGAAGGTCTGTTTGGCTACTACGCAGCGCAGGACCGCAAAGCATTGCTTTATCCATATATCAAGCAGGGCAAGAATAATTCAGACCGCTCAAGCATCGATATCTGGCGCTGCCCATCCAATGCGCAGCCAACCCTCGGCGCATCCTATGGCTTCAATGTCAATACAAACTGGGCATTTCTGAGCGAGTTTGGCACCGTTTCCGAGACCGTCTTGATGTCCGATAGCGGCCTCAATGACAAGAAGGCGCCTGTTGCTGCGACGCACCTTTGGCCACCATCCCGTTTGGGCTCTGGCGGTGGTGAGAGCCGCCCTGTGCCACGTCACACGGAGTTTGTTTCGGTGGGCTTCCTAGATGGCCATGCAAAGGCGATGAAAATGACGCCTCCGTTCTACCCTGGTGTTGTGGGTGTTTGGACCGGCAATGGCATCACAGATCCGAGCAACCCAAGTTACGTCGATCAGCTCTGGGACAAGCTCTAATGTTTATGGGTCCCCGCTCCATCCAAAAGCCACAGGCTGCCCCGGCGAAAGCCCGGGCAGCTGCGTGGAAGTTTGAAGTGCGCCCGCGCCAGCCATTTGGTTTACCGGGTGAATCGCATGACCCCAGCATCGTTTTGCGTGCTGCGCGCGCATTGACGGTCGTTGGGATTGTCGAGCCGCCAATCGATCGGAATGCTCCGATTACACCGGCGGATGCGAATGGCCACGGTCACGGCGCCGCAAATGGCATTTTGATGTCTTGGACAAGCCAGGATGGCGGGGACTCCTTTGATGAAGGGGTTGTCATCAGCGACCCAAAATTTGCCGTTTCCGGGCATGGCGAGACCGCTCCATTTCTGACCCTTGGTCGTAAGGGGTTGTGTGTGGTGTTTGAGCAGAAGCGTCCGGATGGCAAAGGCAATGACCTCATGGCCTCCTGGTCCAGCATGGCTATGACCTGGACAAAGCCGGTGTGTATCGCTCCCAAATCCGTTGGGAGTGGGAATAGTTACGTCAGTGTGGCATCTGGTGCGGATGGCCTTGTTGCCGCCGCGTGGCTCGACAGCCGTGACAAGAGTGGTGGTGGCCCTCACGTCTTTGTGGCGGTTTCGGAGGACGGCGGGAAGACCTGGGGGGATGCGTTTAGCGTTGCGGCGGGGGCGTGCCCGTGCTGCCGCCCGGGCATCGCTATCAGTGACAAGCGCGCGATTTCCGTGTCGTGGCGCAATGTCGAAACCGGTGACATCCGAGATATCTTTACCGTTTCCAGCACGGATGGCG
>JAURHZ010000027.1 GCA_030833025.1 Armatimonadota bacterium | reverse complement strand
GGCGCATACGGGCGGCCCTTCAGGTAATCAAATGTAGTCTCATCTGGAGCAATCATCCCGGCGCGAGCACCAGCCTCGATAGACATATTACAGACCGTCATCCGGCCTTCCATCGAGAGGTTTCGGATGGCTTCGCCTGTATATTCGACGACGTAACCCGTTGCGCCATCGGTTCCGATTTTGCCGATGATGGCAAGAATGATGTCCTTTGCGGTTGCATCCGGGTGAAGTGCGCCTTCAAGGCGGATTTCCATCGTCTTCGGGGTTGTCTGCTGGAGACACTGTGTGGCAAGGACATGCTCTACTTCACTTGTACCGATACCAAATGCGAGTGCTCCGAAAGCACCATGCGTGGATGTATGGCTATCACCACAAACAATGGTCTGGCCTGGTTGCGTGTAACCAAGCTCTGGTCCCATCACGTGTACAACACCCTGCCGCTCTGAGTGGAGGTCGTAGAGGGTGACACCGAACTCAGCGCAGTTTTTTGAAAGCGTTTCAATCTGCTGCAGCGAAATCGGGTCGACAATCGGCAGCGAGCGGTCTGTTGTAGGGACGTTGTGGTCCATCGTGGCGATGGTGCGGTCTGGGCGACGTACTTTTCTACCAGATACGCGAAGGCCCTCAAACGCTTGTGGGCTGGTTACTTCGTGAACCAAGTGGAGATCGATGTAAAGGAGGGATGGCTTTCCTGTCTCGGCATGGACAACATGGGTGTCCCAAATCTTCTCAAAAAGTGTACGCGCTTTCATATGACTTAGATTATAGGATATCGAGACAAACTACCTGTTTGACCTCGAATTGAATGTGTTGAATTGTCTATCGTTGTCACTGTTGCAACGATGGCGCATCAAAACCAGGTAATCCCAGCATCAACTGCGGATGCACTTTTTGTTCTCTCGGTGTGATGCTTGATGCCATCCCACTTATGTCTATCAATACGCGCTGCTTGAATGTCGAAGTGATTCAAGTGGATGTCTGTTGGTAAGCCGTAAAGACCTCACTTGTTTCCGTGTGGGCTGAATCGTTCCTTTCTCTCCTTCCGAAACATACTGAATCAGGCCGAATGAGGATATCGATGAGAACCATCCACACGTTCATGTTATTCAGGCTCCGGCAATGATTATTAATTGCATGATTTCGTGCGTCTGCAGCCCTTATTCGGGAACTAACAAAGCATCACTCTTCGTTATTTGTTCGACTGGTGTGCCGTACCGGCATCCCGACTTGGAGAATAACTAGATGAAACCACATGTCATCGTTTGGGGTGGACTTGTACTAGCAGGTGTAGCTATTGGGGCTTGTGTTCGCGATGCCAAGTCATCAATTTTGGGTCTTGGTTCGCTTAGTGCGGTTGCTGCCGCGCCTTATGATGCATCCAAGGAACCCATCGTCGCTGCTGTAAAGCTTGCGGCGCCAGCGGTGGTCTCTATCGACACAACAAGTCGTCAGGTCTATCAGGTGTTTGATGACCCGATGGACCGCTTTTGGGGTAACGGTGGCCGGCGGGAAACGCGTGAAGTTCCAACTGGAGCAGGTTCAGGGGTGCTTCTCAAGGATGGCTTCGTCCTGACAAATCAACATGTTGTTGGTGATGCTGTCGAGACGAACGGTTCTATAACCATTCGCCTTCCGGATGGGCGTAGCTATAAGGCAAGCGCTGTTGGTACAGATCGCAGTACGGATGTCGCCCTCTTGAAAGTCGATACTAAGGACACCCTTCCCGTTTCATCCCTCGGCCTGGATGGCACGCTTCTCCCTGGGCAGGCAGTTATCGCGATTGGTAACCCTGTAGGCTTATCTGCATCTGTGTCGAGTGGTGTTGTGAGCGCGCTTGGTCGTCCACTTGCGGTTGAAGACCGGCTCTATGAGAACCTCATTCAGACGGACACTGCAATCAACCCCGGAAACTCAGGTGGCGCTCTCGTAGACCTTGGCGGGCGTGTGGTAGGTATCAATACGCTTGTACGAAACGATGCACAGAACATCGGGTTTTCGATTCCGATTCAAACAGCGATGCGCGTTGCTGATTCTCTGCGTAAGTTTGGCAAGGTCAGAAGGCCAACGGCTGGCATTATCGCTGTGAACCTGGATGACCGACTTCGCCGTGCACTGGGTGTCGAATCTAGTGCATCGGGTGTGGTGGTCTGGAATCTCTATCGTGGGATGGGAGCCATCGATGCCGGTCTGCAGCGTGGAGACCTAATTACGGAGTTTGCGGGTCAAAAAGTCACCGATGAGCTCTCATTTCGACGCATTCTCGAAGCGCAGAAGATTGGAGCAAAGGTTAAGTGCACCATTCGGCGTGGTAACGAGCAGGGAGATGTCACAGTACAGCTGTCCGAGGCACCGTAGGCGACTCGGATTTAGTCCGCCCGGAGGTTTCTTAGGCGTTCAAGTGCGGCTGTGAGATCCGAGGCATCCATCTGAGATGGTAAATGGCTGGCAGACTTTGTTGTCGATGAATCCCGTTTGGCGGGTGATACAGACCGTGGACGTGTCCAGCCATCCGGTAGCATATCGTTATCCCACTGCTTCCAGACTTGCTCCTTGGTGTAAGCAAGCGTCTTGTCGTCATCGGGTGTGGATGTAAAGTGCATTTCCACATCCTCGCCCTGATTTTGACGATAAATGGCTTCACTCATGCTTATGTATAGCGTGTCGTCCTTCCTAACGCGCGCGCCAGTTGCGAGTTCGGGATGCCCGATGACTCGTCGAGGGCGCGATGGACGATTTTTTACGATGAGAATCCCGCCGGTGGTCCGTTGTATATCGACCCCTTCCGACGATGCTGGTGTTGAGGTTTGTAGTGCTGGCTGGGGCGTCCATGTCTGAATCCTTCCCCCGGAAACAAGTAGTATGGGGGTAGGCTTTGGGATGATAATCAAGCCGGAAGCACCCTGCTCCGGTGTCCAGATGTGGAGGCTCACGTTGACTACCTTTTTGTCAGATGTTGGAGTAACTCACGATGGTGATGGATGGAAATATAACCCATTTCGGTAGGTTTTGTCTCCCCATCCCATCCCGGCACAAACCAATATGCCATCCAATTTGACCGTAATGCGCCATTGATATCTGCATCCGGGTCATTTCCAATCATCACGTTGTCAAACCCTGGCATCAACGCTGATGCAGTATCGAATATTCTTCTATCGGGTTTACTGATGCCTACTTCGCAGTCGAGCAGGATGTGCTTGAAATATTTGTGCAGATTGCAAGTCGCAAGCTTTTGGTTTTGTAGTGCGGTGGGACCGTTTGATATCAACCCAAGGGGAATTCCTTCGTTTTGGAGGTCTTCCAACAGCTGGATGACTCCAGGGTAGCACTTCCATGAATTTTCTTCGGCGCTTGCGCTGCACTGAATGAGCGCGTCCGTATCGAATCCGTCAATCGACATGCGTGTCAACGTGCCACCGGCGATATGGCTGCGAAAGGCACTCAAGGACATCTGGCTTAAGGCTGCAAACCCTGCGGTCCCTGGACCGAGCTCCGAAAGCCATACATCCATGCTATGTCGCGCGACATCACGCTCAGTAAGATCTGGATAGGTCCCTTGCAGGTAGCCTGTGCTGGCGCGTATCGCTGCGATCAGGCTTTCTGATGTCGTTATCAGTGTGTCGTCAAGGTCAAACCAGATACAGCAGGGTTTACTGGTCAAAGCCATCCTGAATTTCCAACGGATGAGGTCGAGAGACCGTTGCGATGACGGAGTCTTCCACGAACTGAGTAACGGCTTCTTCTTCGAGGAGTGCGTTCACCTGGGATGTCATCTCCTTTACCTTACGTTGGATGCGTTTGTGTTCGCTGGTCCCAACCTGCGTCGTTGTGAGCTGCTGCTTTGCATCGGCAAGTCTGGCTTCAAGGACAAGTCTCAGTTCACGCCACTGATTTGCCCGGGGCTTGCCGCCCATAAAGTCATTAATGACGTCGTCAGTAGTCTCCATGGAGACAATCTTACCCGTGTACAGGCATCCGTGTCAGGCTGATTTTTTGCCGCGATTAGGAGCGGTCCCGAGACTTGTCGTGCGTTCTGCAATATTGGTGCAGTGATCACAGATACGCTCAAGAAAGTGCGCAACCTGAAGGAGATAAGTTGCTTGCATCACGCTACGCGTATCCTGCTGCAGAATCTGAATGAGGGTTGCTCTCATTTGGGCGTAGTACAGATCAGCAGTGTCATCCCGCTTGATCACCTGTGCTGCTAGCTCTGTATCGTGAGATAAATAGGCATCCACGCTGTCGTGAATCATTCCGTATGCAACCGTTGCATATCGAGGGACATCAATCAGCGGCTTATAAATGGCTTCATCCGCCATCCGCTGTCCAATACGAGCAATATCGACAGAGTAGTCGGCGATACGTTCGAGATCACTGGCAATTTTGATGATGTTATTTATGGCGCGAATGTCGGCTGCTTTATCGTTTTGGCGCCCCATCACCTTCACGCAGGCCGCTTCCAGAGAAACCTCTAGCGTGTCTACAGTGACATCCCGGTCGATTACATTCTGGCAGGTATCGGTGAGCTGGAGCGTAAGTCCTCGAACGGCAGCACTTAGCATGTCTTCAGCAGCAACGCTCATTTCGATGATTGTTGCAGTGATCGAATTCAATTCGACATCACTTTGTTGCTTTTCCTTAGACATACTAGTGACAGTGTAGCAAGTCGCTCTATGCAATTGTTAAGAGCTTTGACCAAAAATGTTAAGAAGCAACGATCGGTGTTAGGTTCAAACACTGGAATTTCCAGTATTTCCTGATTTCCGGTCGATGTAGTGTGACGATGACGATTTTTCCGATTGAAATTTCATCAAGGATGGCAGCTTCCAGACATTTCGACCAATGTTCATCAAGTGGTGCATCTGGTTCATCCAAAGCTACAACCTTGCGATTTGTATTGAGGATTTTAGTGATAGCTACGCGTTGCCACTGTCCAGCTGAGAGTGCAGTGATCTCTTTGTCAAGCAGTGGGGTGATATCAAATGTCGTTGCATAGTCAGCTCTCTGGAGCGGAATATTCCCGATCATCAGGTATTCCCTGACCGTATAGGCAAATGGGCGTGGCGGATTTTGAGGCAGGTAGGCGGGTTGTTCTGATCCAGGAGTGGAAATGTCCCCGCCCGTTGGATGTTGCACTCCAGCTATGCAATCAAGTAGGGTCGATTTTCCGGAGCCGTTTGGTCCTGTGATAAGCATTGCATCCCCAGAGCCAACCGAAAACGTGGTGCTTTCTAATCTTCCGGTCACAGATATCGACCTGACATCCAGCACTAGCCGTTTTCTCCGCCGGTGATGATGTCGACGATTTGTGTCAGTTCTTCCTGAGATGCGTATGTTATAACAACCGTACCCTTATCGAGGTTGCCTGTAAGGCGAGCGCGCATCCCGAGTGCGTTCCGCAGGAGTTGTTCTACTGCCTGCACTTCTGTGGACCCACGCTTGGCAGTCCGGTCAGCTCTCCGGATTTCGCCTTTGGTTTCGCTGGATGCCATTTCTGATTCCAGCTGTCGAACGGTCATTCGACCGGCCCTTGCCTCCCTCAGTAGCTCTTGTTGCCTCTTAGCAAAGTTTTCATCTGTGCGTTGTTCCTTGTTGCCAAGCAGAGCACGGGCATGCCCTTCAGAGATCTCACCCGCATCCAACGCTTGTTGGACCGGCGCAGGGAGTCCTAGTAGTCGAAGTGAATTTGCGATCGCAGAGCGACTCTTACCTATCTTTGTTGCGAGTGTGTCTTGTGTCCACGTGTATGTGTCCATTAACTTCTGATACGCAACGGCTGCCTCGAGTGGTTTTAGGTCCTCGCGGAGCAAGTTCTCGATCAGTGCAACCGTTAGGGCTTCTTCATCCGAGTATGGCTTAATGACCACCGGAACCCGAAGCATCCCAATCGAGCATGCAGCCCTGAACCGGCGCTCTCCAGCAACGATTTCGTATGTCCCATTGCCCATTGGGCGAACCAGAATTGGCTGCACAATGCCCGTAGACTTAATCGATGCTGCGAGCTCAGCAAGTGCATCCGAGTCAAAAAACGTACGAGGCTGATTAGGATTTGGCTGAATCTGGGTGATGCTTAGCTCCCGCTGCGGCTCGCTGCGGAGTAGGCCATCAAGATCCGGGGCGTTTCCTCCACCAGGCAGTAGCGCGTCCAGGCCGCGACCCAACCCCTTCTTCTGTGTCGATGATGACATCCCGTCCTTCAGCATGGGTTAACAACTCCTTGGCGATTTCTGTGTACGCAACCGCTCCTTTGGAGCGGGGGTCATAAATGGTGATCGGTTGTCCGTAGCTCGGGGCCTCGGATAGCTTGATATTTCTAGGTACGACAGTATTAGAGACTTTGTCTCCAAAAAAACTACGTACTTCACTAAGAATTTGATTCGCGTGGTTTGTCCTGCCATCAAACATCGTCAACACAACCCGTGCAATGGACAGATCCGGGTTAATTCCGCTTCTGATTCGCTTCAGGATTTCAAGTAACTGGGATATTCCCTCGAGCGCAAAGTACTCGCACTGCATCGGGATAATCACTTCATCGGCTGCTGCTAGCACATTGATTGTCAGTAATCCAAGGGATGGTGGGGCATCGATGATGATGTAGTCATATCGGTGGCTAACACTATCCAAAGCCTTGCGAAGGATACGTTCCCGGTCTGGGAGCTCATAGAGAGATAGGTCTGCAGATGCTAAGTCAATCGTAGCGGGTATGAGATCAAGATTACCGATTGCCGTGGGGATAATTGCATCCAGCGCTGTAGCATCCCCGGTCAGAACCCGGTACGTATCCGCTTCACCAACCCGGCGAACTACGCCTACGCCACTGGTTGCATTTCCTTGTGGGTCTGTGTCAACGAGGAGGACGCGCCTGTGTATAGCCAGTGCCGCTGCAAGACTGATTGCTGTTGTGGTCTTACCAACTCCACCTTTTTGATTGACCACTGCCCAGTGTCTTGCCATTTTTTACCCTCTAACTAAGCATCAGTGTACCGTTGAGGCGTGACCGGAAAGGCCCAATTGTTTCACGTGAAACAATTGGGATGCTTGTATAACTCCACACTTCACTACAAAATATGTCGGTCCACTTTGAATTGTTTCACGTGAAACAATCTCCTAGCTTGTGCCTACGGTGGAAATTACCAAGGATTCACTCGGCCCAATGCGCTGGGCTTTCGGAAATGTAATGCGTGTCGAGTCATTTGCCTCGACATTAGTGTTTAAAGTTGTTGATGACCCTGATTTACCGATGTGGATCGCCAGTGCGGATGCCGCTGATGTTCCGGTTCGCCACGTTCGAACGGAGTGTAGTGACAGCGTTCCGGATGCTACGGAAATGCGGATACGGTTTGCTTCGATCTCCTTACGGGATGTTAATGTTCCTGCAAGTGTGGGTGACAATAAAGGGCTGCGAACACCGAACGGTGTAGATGCGCTTCTGTCAATGGCAAGGCAGCCTGAGATGCGCAGGCCTGCTGGGTTGGCATAGAGCAGGGCCAGCCACTCACTAGGGGTCAATTGATTGTGCTGACGCTCCATCGATGGCTGGGCTAGAAAGGCAGCACCGGATGCAAGGTCGAGGTCACCAGATGATGCAAATAGGGCGGATGCTTGGCCTGGGTCGACCTGTAAGCGCCCTGCTCTGATATCCGTCGTGATGACAGATGCCGCTTCTGA
Source organism: Armatimonadota bacterium (assembly GCA_030833025.1). Lineage (GTDB taxonomy): Bacteria > Armatimonadota > Armatimonadia > Armatimonadales > Armatimonadaceae > CAIRTT01. The sequence continues at coordinate 7,001 of JAURHZ010000027.1, read as the reverse complement.
GCTTGGAAGGGCTGTTCGCGTCACGGCATAGGCTAAAGCCCTGGCAAATGGAGAGTTACCAACTGATGTCTGGACTAACTGAGTGCCTACTACCGTGGTGTCAAGTTTGGATGCTGGATGATTCGCGATTAGCCACCTCAGTACTAACGCGAGCTCAGGTTGAAGTTTTGGATGACGGCTGTCCAGTGTGTTGAAGAAGTCAGTAATTGCGCCTACAGCACCCGATGCCAAGACTTTCTGACACTCTTGTATCGCCACACCTGTGGCATCCGTGCGTGATCCTGGAAATCTCAGCAATGCATCGACCCACGGTGGACGAGATGCTGAATATTGAAGAGCAGGTGCCATGGCTGCCGTGAGCCACGATGGAATATCACTGTCATCAAGGCAATTGACACAGGATGATGCATGCGCTAGCTGCTGGGACATCCGATTCGTAGGCTTGGTCCGCGAGAAAACAATGCGCTGCGCCACCGAGGATGTTGGGATGACAGACCATCCACTCAATGCTGGAGCAGCTCCGGACGACACATACATTCCGCGGGTTCGGAAGGCGATGCCCGATTCCTTGGCACCAATCTCGATGGCGACTGCAGTCGCGGCATCACTGTCCGTACACAAAGCCGGAATAACCCGAATAACACGGTCTGGTGTCGATTTACCTAGAATCCGAATACTCACTTTCGGCCAGCACCACTGAACCATTACCGGGAGCTGATAAAGCGGTTTGATTGACTTGCCAACCCTAATGCCAAACTCGATTGAATGCCCACCCTGTCGAATGACTCCATCCGATGAAATTTTCCAGCTCTCACTGATGTAAACGTCTTTCCAAGTTCCACCGAGCAGCGAATCAAACACCGGGTGCCCGGCTGACTGAATACTCCTCAGCCACTGGGCAGGGAATGGATCTGAAAGTGCACTAGGAGGCGCGAGCTGCGGCAAGATGTTACGCATGCTCTACATATACCGCAGCCCCATGGCACGTGAAGCCGTAAAAATGGTAACGTCAGGCCATTATGATGCTGTTGCGAATGACCGACATGAAAGTATGGAGCTGGCGCCGCCAGATTCAAAATCACGTCTAAACGCCTCCGTTCCTTACACATTCGCAGTTAAACAGTACAGGCAGGTCAGACGGACCTGCTTTTTTTGTGGCAAGCTATGTATTCAACCGAAATCACACCCGATCGACAGACATTCCACCAGCTGGCAAAGCAAGGTAATGTCATCCCCATCACACGCGAAGTTCTTGCCGACATGGAAACTCCCGTGTCTGTGTTTCGCAGATTTGTAGATCGGCCAAATGCATTTCTTCTCGAGTCGGTCGCCGGAGGCGAACGGCTCGCACGGTATTCCTTTCTTGGCTCTGACCCAAAATGTAGCTTTCGGGCCCGTGGGAACAACATTACCTTCACTGACAATGGTGTTAAAACCGTTACTGAGCTGGCCAGCGGTGAAGAGCCGATGCAGGCCATTCAAAAGATTCTAGGCGATGTCCGATTTGTCGATCGACCCGGATTGCCGCGCTTTGTCGGAGGAGCCCTCGGTTACATCGGATGGGACTGGATAAAACACCTCGAACCCATCCCGGCAACCGCCGCTGACGACACCGGTGTCGATGATATCCATATGGTCCTCGTCGACACAATGGTTATCTTTGACCATGTGAAACATCGGCTGATCTTTCTAACAAATGCACATTGTCCAGATGGCGCTGATTTGGATCAAGTTTACGATGATGCGTGCGCAGCACTACAGCAGCTCGAGTCAGATGCCTTAGCTCCACGACCGGATGGCCCAACACGCCACGCACAAAAAGCAACATCCCCGCCACCAGATGGTCACTGGGATATGAACCTGACCCGTGATGACTATGACCGCATGATTGCGACAGCAAAGGAATACATCACCGCCGGTGACATTATCCAAGTCGTGCTCGCACAACGCTTCACACGCCCACTCAATGCCGATCCCTTCGACATTTACCGAACACTAAGAGCTATCAACCCAAGCCCATATATGTACTATCTGCAGTTTGACACCGGGACAACCCTCGTCGGCGCATCCCCAGAAGTCCTCGTTACCGAAGATGAACGGAAAGTAACCATCCGGCCGATCGCCGGAACACGCCCTCGTGGAACCTCACGGGCAGAAGATGACCAGCTGGCAGCAGAGCTCATCGCGGATGAAAAAGAACGGGCTGAACATATCATGCTCGTCGACCTCGCACGCAATGATATTGGACGGGTTTGCACCTACGGAAGTGTACGCGTGGATGAGCTGATGGTCATCGAGCGCTACTCTCATGTGATGCATATCGTCAGCAATGTTGTTGGTGAGCTCGCACCCAATCGCAATGCGTTTGACCTCCTACGCGCAACCTTCCCGGCAGGCACACTCTCCGGGGCACCAAAGGTACGGGCGATGCAAATCATCGATGAACTTGAGCCCTGTAGACGAGGAACCTACGGGGGAGCCATCGGTTATTTATCGTACAAAGGGTCGTTTGATGCGTGTATTACTCTTCGTACAGCGCTGATACGAGATGGATTGGTCCATGTTCAGGCTGGTGGTGGCATAGTGGCTGACTCTGTAGCCGATACGGAGTACCTTGAGACCGTCAACAAGAGCGGCGCCATCCGACGTGCTGTTGAGCTGGCTGAAAAAGGCTTGGAAACGCGTAAATGATGAAACGCCGGCGCATCCTGCCCGATCCACAACGCCCACAGCTTGATTCAAATGACCTTCAACGACTAGGTCAGCTGATATCAAAGCGGATGGTGATGAACTGTCCTGGGTGCGGCGACATAGTAAGACCATCCTGCGAAGGTGGTGAACTTCAAATCGGCTCCAGCCCCGACATGAGTGGCGTGGATAGCAGCCAGCAAAGTAAGCCTCGCTTGATTTTTCAGTGCAAACGCTGCTTCCGAATCACTGGGTGGATTCAAGGGGATGTCTGGGTGCAGGAATTTGACCTAGATGATGATGAGTCACGCTGGGATCACCTCGAACTGGATGACCATCCCGTTAAAGAAAGGCAGTCTTCGTGACATGGAAACTGGCACAGTAGTCATCTTTAGGTCCCGAAAATCAGGAATTCAGCTGGATGCGTATAACCAGATGGCTGCCGAAATGTCACAGCTTGTCACTACCATCCCCGGCTACATCAGCCACAAGACGTTTCATCACGCGGATGGAGAAACTGTAACGCTGGGTGAGTTTGCAAGTCTGGATGCTATACATCAATGGGGAAATCATCCCACGCACCGAGCTGCACAGGAGATGGGACAGCAAACTTGGTACGACTGCTACGAGTTAACCATTTGTGATATTCACTCCCGGAAGACATTCAACCGGGAGAAGGTAACAGCATGATATTTGTCATCGATAATTACGACTCTTTCACCTATAACATCGTCCACTATCTCGGCGAACTCGGAGCTGAAATGGTGATCAAACGTAATGATCAAGTCACCGTGGATGACATTATCAAGCTGAAGCCATCGCACCTACTTGTTTCGCCGGGACCGTGCTCACCGACAGAAGCGGGAATTTCCGTCGAAGCAATCACGCGCTGTGCTGGTTTGTTTCCAATCTTGGGCGTCTGCCTCGGACACCAATCGATCGGTCAGGCATTCGGTGGAAAAGTGGTACGCGCTGGACGCCTGATGCACGGAAAGACAAGTCAAATCGAGCATGCCAACACGGGAGTGTTTGAGGAAATGCCAAATCCGTTCACCGCGACGCGCTATCACTCATTGACGATTGAACAAGCCAGCCTGCCAGATTGCCTCGAGGTGACTGCGACAGCCGTGGATGATGGAGAAATCATGGGCATTCGACACCGGATGCTTCCGATTGAAGGCGTACAGTTCCACCCAGAAAGTGTGCTTACCCAAGAGGGTAAGCGACTACTTGGGAAGTTCCTGAAACAACGCTGCTGATGGTAAGAGCGTAAATGGCTTCAATGTCGCGTAATGTACGCGGGAAGAAGCCAGTTACGCTTTGATTTATCGTCCCAGAAGCTGCTTTGTTGCAGCGATGATGTCATCCTGACGCATCAGCGCCTCACCAACTAGTACCGCGTGCGCACCGGCATCGACAACTGTCCGAACATCCCCATTCGTAAGGATGCCTGATTCGGCCACAGCAGTGACTCCTTGACCGAAATGGCTTGACAATGACCCAAATGTCCCTAAATCGACGCTGAAATCATGCAGATTTCGGTTGTTGACGCCAATAAACGTCGCACCGGATGCAAGTGCTAACTCGAGTTCTTCCGCATCGTGAACTTCTACCAAGGCATCCATTCCGAGGCTTTCAGCCACTGTGCGCAGCTCCGCAAGCCTTGCAGCACTCGGAAGAGCCGCAACAATTAGCAAGATGGCATCTGCGCCAAGGACACGAGACTCGTATACCTGGATAGGGTCGATGATGAAGTCCTTACGGAGAAGCGGTAATGCAACCGATTCCCTAACCTGCTGGAGGTAGTCCGGGCTTCCTTGGAAGTATGAAATGTCTGTGAGGACACTCAGACATGTTGCACCACCCTGCTCATAGCTCTTGGCGATCGCTATAGGGTCGAAATCGGCACGAATTACACCCTTACTTGGGCTTGCTTTCTTGATTTCGGCGATCAGAGCACAGGGTGGCCCCGCGGATTCGATAGCGCGGCGGAATCCCCGTGTCGCCGGCATCCCCAGTGCCTTCTCCATAAGCACCACTTTGTCTGGCACGGATGCCTTGAGTGGAGCTATTTCTGCCTGTTTGGTCGCAATGATACGCTCTAAAACCGTTGGTAGTGTGCTCATCCTCGGGACAATCGATTCGTAAGCTCAATCAGCTCCTGCAGCTTGGCAAGGGCTGCACCGGATGCAATCGCAGCCTGAGCCATTCGCACGCCTTCTACCAATGTGCTTGTCTTGCCAGAAACTAACAACCCGGCACCAGCATTGATGGCAATCAAATCCGTACGGGCGCGGTCACTGCCACTGAAGACACGTTGGAGAATTTCTGCATTCTCTTCAGCGTTTGCGCCAGCACTAACTTCCTCAGGAGAGCTTTCAACAATTCCGACATCCCCCGGGACCAGATAACCCGTGGTCACAATGCCGCCGACCAGCTCCGCATAAAATGTTCTGCCAAAGGTAGAAATTTCATCGAGACCAGCCTCACCATGAACCACCAATGCATGGAAACATCCAAGGGAGTCCATCACATGCGCCAGCTGCTCACACAGACTGGTGTGGTAAACACCGAGGACCTGTCGCTGTGCGCCGGCTGGGTTTGTCAACGGACCAAGGACATTGAAGACGGTGCGGAAGCCGAGCTCGGAACGCACAGATGCCGCATGACGCATCGCAGGATGCAAGTTACGAGCAAAGAGAAAGCCGATTCCGATTGTGTCGACGCAGTATCCAACCTGCTCAGACGTCAAGTCCATCGCGACACCTAGTGCCTCAAGAACATCCGCCGAACCGGCCTTGCTGGTTACAGCGCGGTTTCCATGCTTGGCGACGGCGACGCCACAGGCTGCACTGACAATCGCTGCACCGGTGGAAATATTGAATGTCTTAATGACATCCCCACCCGTACCGCATGTATCAATCAGGTTTTCACGATGAGACGGAACCTTCACGACACGCGCACGCATCGCTCTCGCGAAGCCCGCAATTTCATCCACCGTCTCACCACGGACCCGGAGGGCCGCAAGCAATGCCCCAATCTGGGCATTGCTTGCTTCACCATCCATGATCACGCCCATCGCATCCATGGCTTCCTGCTGTGTAAGCGGAATGCCCGAAACGACGCGCTCAAGTGCAATCTGAATCGGAGACATCTCAGGCTTCCTTCACCGGCGCAACAGGAGCCAGTAGACGCTCGCGTACCTCGTGCAACAAGTCATCCACGAACTGATCCACGGCTCTGCCACCCATGTCACCAAGCTCACGATGACGAACTGACACATTCCCTGCCGCGATATCACGGTCACCAATCACCAAGAGGTAAGGAATTCGGGCAACCTGACCTTCGGCAACCTTCTTACCCGTCTTTTCAGAACGTGAGTCAACCGTTGCACGGATGCCAACCCCAACCAGACGCGTCTTCAACTCCTCACACCACTCCGCATGACGGTCGGCGATAGGTAAGATACGCACCTGCTCCGGTGCCAGCCACGTCGGGAATGAACCCGCAAAGTGCTCAATCAACACGCCAACAAAGCGTTCCATCGAGCCAAATGGCGCACGGTGAATCATCACCGGCCGGTGCGGCATGCTGTCAGCACCCGTATACGTCAGGTCAAAACGCACTGGCAGGTTGTAGTCGACCTGTACAGTGCCTAGCTGCCATTCACGCCCGATGACATCCTGGACAACAAAGTCGATCTTTGGTCCATAGAATGCCGCTTCGCCTGGCTCTTCAGAGAATGGCACGCCAAGGGTCTTAGCCGCTTCGCGACACGCCGCTTCCGCTTTATCCCAGTTGGCAGGATCGCCTACATACTTGCTTGAGTCACGGTCACGCAAGCCCACACGGACACGGAAGTCTTTCATCCCAAGTGTGCCGAAAATGGTCTTAACCAGCTGTAAACATCCCTGAATCTCACCCGGGACCTGCTCCTCGGTACAAAACAGGTGGGCATCATCCTGCGTAAAGCCACGGACACGGGTCATGCCATTCAACTCACCCGACTGCTCCCAGCGGTACACGGTTCCAAATTCAGCAAGGCGAATCGGGAGGTCACGGTAACTGTGACGCTGGCTGGCGAAAATCTTGATGTGATGCGGGCAGTTCATCGGCTTGAGCAGATAACCCTCAACATCGCCATCCGACAGTTTGTTGCTCAACTCGCCGCAGGTGCAGCCATCACTGGCAAGTGCTGCCAGAAATTCACGCTGAACCAATGGTGGGTATTGACTCTCAGCGTAGTACGGGAAGTGACCACTCGTCTTGTAGAGCTCTAACCGGCCGATATGCGGTGTGTAAACCTGATCGTA
>JAURHZ010000279.1 GCA_030833025.1 Armatimonadota bacterium | reverse complement strand
TGGATGCTTTATTGGATGCCCTTGGTATCTGCGCATCAAGCCAGGGAACGATGAACAACATCCTCTTTGGCAACGACCGCTTTAGTGTTTACGAGACGATTGCTGGCGGGAGCGGCGCCGTACGCGGGACGCGCGGCGCGGATGGCGTGCATGTCCACATGACCAACACTCGGATCACGGATCCGGAGGTGCTCGAGCGTCGTATCCCTGTGCGTCTGGTGCAGTTCCGTTTGGTGCCTGGTTCCGGTGGCAAGGGGAAATGGCGTGGTGGCTGTGGCGTACGTCGCGAGTGGGAATTTCTCGAGGATGTGCAAGTTAGCGTCATCACGCAGTCGCGGATATTTGCGCCGCGCGGGCGAGCTGGTGGCGGTCCCGGACGTCTAGGATTGCAATGGGTACGCCATAAAAGTGGAGCGACGACAGTATTGGGATGCGTGAATCAGGTAGATTGTGCAGCGGGAGAGCGTCTCATTGTCGAAACACCCGGTGGGGGTGGGTGGGGCCCAGACAGCGAGACCCTTTAGATACCGTACTATAAACCCAGCCTTGCGGATTCACTTACAACGTACGCGAAACGAATACAATGTTCGGAGATTGAAAGACTCTTGGGAGTTTCCATGGACTTGACTGAAAAGGTCACACTGTTCCTTAATGTGTACGGAAATATCGTCAGAGCCCGTGAGGTTGATGTCCTTGAGCTGGACTACACCAAACGCGGCGAGGCGTTTTTTCACGTATCAGGCGGTGGCCATGAAAACATCGCCTTTCTAAGTCCACACCTCATCCCGGATGATTACCTCCACTGTCACTACCGCGACAAGTCGCTAATGATCGCGCGTGGGATCACCGAACGTCAGTTCTTCCTATCGCTGTTCGCCAAAGATCAAAGCCATAGCCGCGGTCGGCAAATGTCCGCCCACTTGTCGGACCCAGCGCTGAACATCATGAGCCTCGTGGGTCCGGTAGGCAATAACGCCTTGCAAGCTGTAGGCGTTGCGACCGTAATCAAGGATCAACCTTCAAAGCCATTGGTTCTGTGTTCAATGGGGGATGGCACCAGCCAGCAAGGCGAGGTGCTGGAAGCTATCGCGCACGCTGTCCGTGAAACATTGCCTGTCCTCTTTGTCATCGAAGATAACCACTGGGCCATTTCTACGCGGACAGTCGGAAAGACGTTTTACAATACGCCGCTCGGGGATGCTGAATCGTATTACGGCATTCCAATCATCCGGATTGATGGACGCAATGCCGAGGAGACCTATGAGGTCTTTGGTCGGGTAACGGCACAAATTCGCGCTGATCGTAAGCCGGCTATCGTGGTCTTCAATGTAAAACGGCTCAATAGCCATACAAATGCCGATGATCACCGCACCTATCGCACCATCACGGAAATCGATGAGACATCTAAAAATGATGACCCCATCCCACTGCTTAGAACTTGGCTGGTTGAAAATGGCATTGATGAAGATGAGCTTGTTCGCTTGGAAGAGCAGATCAAGGCATCCGTGCTTGCCGACAGCATCGATGCACAAGACAGCCCGGATCCACAGCCCATTTTCGATGCCAAAGTTGCGCTTCCATCCAGCCTGACGGATGCATCCAGTGAGTACATCGGTACCAGTGATGATGACCAAATCACGATGCTCGAGGCGATGCGGGAAGTATTACGGGACCGCCTCAGCCGAGATCCACGTGTCTCCCTTTTCGGGGAAGATATCGAGGATCCAAAGGGAGATGTCTTTGGTGTCACCAAAGGCCTGAGTCAGGCATTTCCAGGTCGCATCAAGAACTCACCACTGGCTGAGTCAACCATTGTCGGTGTGGCCATCGGTCAAGCCCTCGCTGGCGCACGACCGGTAGGCTTCCTACAGTTTGCCGACTTCTTTGCCATCGCGTACAACCAGATTTTCGCCGAAATGGGCTCGATGTATTGGCGGACCGATGGTGGATGGACAGCACCTGTTATCCTCTTGGTCAGCTGCGGAGGGTTCAAGCCTGGTCTCGGACCATTCCATGCATCCAGTATGGAGAGCACCGCCGCGCACACCCCAGGCATCGATGTCTTCCTGCCAGCTACAGCTGGGGATGCCGCCGGCTTGCTCAATGCAGCATTTGAGTCCAGCCGCCCAACCATCATTTTCTATCCGAAGAGCTGTCTCAATGACCGTAGTCAAACGACGAGCCGGGATGTATCCAAGCAGCTTGTCCCGATCGGCAAGGGCCGCTACCACCGGCGCGGGACGGGAATCACATTTGTAGCCTGGGGCAACACGCTCGCGTTCAGCATTAAGGCTGCTGATACGCTCGCGGCTGCCGGTGTTACAAGTGATGTCATCGATTTACGATCCATCTCCCCGTGGGATGTTGACCTTGTCCTCGCATCCGTGCGCAAGACGGGGCGGCTGATCATCGCCCAGGAAGACAACATCACTGCATCGGTGGCCAGCGAGATCGCGGCGACAGTGGCTGAGCTTGCGGGTGTGCCTGTGGCGATCCGCCGCGTGAGCCGGCCTGACACCTATGTACCGTTCCACTTTGAGAACCAGCTGCAAGTGATGCCTAGCTACAAAAAGATTTTGACGGCTGCGGTTGAGCTCCTTGGCGGAACGGTCTCCTGGAAAGCCATCGCAGCTGGAGACAGCGACTTTTCATTCGTTGAGGCCGTTGGATCGAGTCCATCGGATGAGTCGGTGACCGTTGTCGAATGGAAGGTGAAGGCGGGCGATTCGCTCAAGCCGGGCCAGGTTATCGGTGAGTTAGAGGCTGATAAGGCGGCGTTTGAGCTGGGCTGTCCGCTTGAAGGCACATTGGTTGAGGTCCTTGTTCCAGAAGGCTATATGGTCAAGGTCGGGACTCCTCTACTCAAGGTTTCTACTGGAGATTTCCGCGTATCGAAAAAGCCTGTTATCCTCGAGAATCCCGGCGAACCTGTCATCGAATGGCCGGTTTCTAAGGCCGCTGTCCTTTCTGAAGCCATCACCAGCAAGTCGGCTGGCCCTGTTGCTGGTATTGCGGGAATACGCATCGCCCCGGGGAGCCGTGTCGTTACCAATGATGAGATTGCGGCTAACTGCCCTGAATGGGCGGCTGCGGACATTTTCAAACGGATTGGTATTGAGACGCGCAGATGGGCAACAGATGATGAAAATGCCCTCACGCTTGTCACCAAAGCGGCGGCCGAGCTTCTCGAAAGTCAAAATTTGACGATTGCTGACATCACGGCAATCTTCTGCTCTTCCGGCACCCCGTTAATGATCACGCCATCGATGGCCTGTATGGCCCTTGCTGAGCTTAGCAGAGATTTGGAGACGCCTCCGACGATGCAGGCGCAGGATATTGTTTCCGCGTGTTCAGGGTATTTGTATAGCCTTCAGGCTGCTTGGGACCATTTACATCACAATCCGAATGG
>JAURHZ010000278.1 GCA_030833025.1 Armatimonadota bacterium | reverse complement strand
ATCATGACATCCTTTGCTTGTGAATGTGAGAAGTCGAGGACGCGAGTGGCAAGATTCCATTCCGATTCTTGAATCGTTCCACTGTTCCGACTTGCTGTGAGCATTAGGCGAAGTTCGTCAGCGGATAAGGAGTCGCCGTGGCCATGGTCATCAGTTGGCGTAATCCCAAAAGGCCTAAGGACCAAGCTGGCGATTGCATTCATTAGGACAATTAGTGGGCGGAAGATCTTAGTGAAAACAGTCAGTGGCAAAATCAGCGCAAGTGTAATCTTTTCAGCTTGCTTGATGGCGAGAGTTTTCGGAGCCATCTCACCAATAATGACTTCAAGCATCATCACGAATGTCAAAGCAACACCACTTGTCAGCGTGTGTCTGATGCTAATAGGTACCTTTAGGAACATCGGGTGGAGCAGGCTTTCGACTGCGGTTTCTCCGATGTTTCCTAGAACCAGCGTACAGACGGTGATGCCTAGCTGTGTGGCGGATAGGTAATCATTGATATGCGCTAGTGCCCGAACAGCACGCGCAGCGTTTTGATTTCCCGCTTGTGCGAGCTCACTAAGTCGCGTTGACCTAACCTTGACGAGAGCAAACTCAGCCGCAACAAAAAATCCCGTAAGTAGTACGAGAAGCAATGTCAACGCAAGTTCAATAAATTTATACGAGTGTGGTTCCATAATTGCCGGATTCGTCCAGCAAACACATTCTATCAAAGGGATTCTTCGGCTGTTGTAAAGGTAGAATCTTGTGTATATGCGCTCGAATACTTCTGCGATTCCGTTATCCATTTTGGCTACTGCATCGGTGACATTTGTTGCTGTCAGTGCGCCCCCTGTGAAAAAGGCCGATGTGTCGACCTCTGCGGCAAGCTATAAGCGTGTTCGAGGTTTTGTCGACAAGTACTGCATTGGCTGTCATGGCGCTGATGGTGCAGCTGCAGGCATCAACCTTACAAAACATAAATCCCTCGATGCGATGCTGAACGACCGTGCGACGTGGGACAAGGTTATCGGGACAATTGAGTCGCAATCGATGCCTCCAAAGGGCGTTCCGCACCCGGACATCGCAGCCAGGACCGCAGTTGTCAATGCACTACAGTCGACGTTTTCGCAGGCCGACTGCAAAATCAATGATCCCGGCCGCGTCACGATGCGTCGCCTCAACAAGGTCGAATACAACAACACTGTGCGTGACCTCCTTCGTGTTTCGTCTACGCCGGCAGACAAGTTTCCAAGCGATGATGTTGGCTATGGTTTTGACAACATCGGCGATGTATTGTCCATTTCTCCACTCTTGATGGAGAAGTACGTTGCTGCGGCGCGACAGCTTTCTCGTGAAGCGATACTGGCTCCGGAGGATCGTGTAATCCCGTCAAAGCGTCTGATGGGCAAGGACCTCAAGGCTATTGCTGGTGGCGGGATGAGTCCATATGTCGGCGATGCCCTAATGTTTGGTACGGTCGCCGATGCCGGCTTTACTGTGGATGCGCCCATTGCTGGAACGTATACGCTAAAGATTGAAGCCAGTGGTCAGCAACTTGGAGCTGAAGCCTGCCAGATGCGGATATTAGTTAATGGTAAGGCGGTTGGCCAGGTCGAAGTTGCGAATCGCCCAAACCGTCCTAAGGTATATACGCAGACACTGCAGCTGGATGCTCCGGGGAAGGTCACCGTTGGGGTAGGTTTCCTCAATGATGGTTTTGAGGGGCCCGGCAAGGACCGTAACCTAATCGTCCATTCCGTTGAGCTTGAATATCCTGAAGCCGCGGCTGCCGCGATCCCACTCCCTGTCAGCCACCGCTTTGTCGTTCGAAAGCAACCTGACAATGCAACGGATGCAGCTTGGGATGAAGCGATGGGCTACAACGTTCGTGTCCTAATGCGCCGGGCATATCGTCGCCCTGTTACGCCTCAGGAAGTCGCTCGTGTGGTCAGTCTCTCCAAGACTGTTCGGACACGGAAGTTGTCGTTTGAACGTGGATTGCAGCTTGCATTGCAAGCGATTCTTGTATCGCCGAACTTCCTTTACAAAGTCGAAGTCGATCCTGATCCAAACAATCCAAAGGCATCGCGCACGCTGAATCCTTATGAGCTGGCGACACGCCTGTCGTATTTCATTTGGTCATCCATGCCGGATGATGCGCTACTGACTGCTGCTGAGAGCGGAAAGCTTGCAACTGCAGCACAAATCAATGCGCAAGTAGCTCGGATGGTCAAGGATGCGAAATCCTTGTCACTGGCACAGAACTTTGCAGGTCAGTGGTTGAATTTGCGGAAGGCTGCGGTTGTTCAGCCCGATGTCGCACGCTTTCCAACATTCAATGAGGGATTGCGTAAAGCGATGCAGCAGGAAACCGAGCTTTACTTTGACAGAATCGTCAGGGATGACCGTCCAGTTATGGAATTGGTCAAGTCCGACTACACATTTCTGAATGAGCCGCTTGCTAAGCACTATGGGATTCCTGATGTAACAGGAGATTCCATGCGGCTGGTAAAGCTTTCTCCGGGACCGCGCGGGGGAGTGCTCGGCCATGCAAGTGTTTTGATGCTGACATCTAATCCAGGGCGCACCAGCCCGGTTAAGCGTGGAAAGTGGGTGCTCGAAAATATGCTCGGCACGCCACCACCGCTGCCTCCGCCAAACGTTCCTCCGCTACCAGAAGAGCAGGCGGGCGGCATCGCCCGTCCGACGAGTGTACGTGCTCGCCTCGAAGAACATCGAAAGAATCCTGCCTGCGCAAACTGTCATGAGCGCCTAGATGGAATGGGATTTGCGCTTGAGAACTTTGATGCAATTGGTGGATGGCGGGATACGGATGCTGGTGTAGCTCTCGATGTTACGGGTGAGCTACCAGATGGTTCTAAGTTCAAAGGCGTTACAGGTCTTCAGGCATTGCTGGTTTCTAAGAAACAGGCGGTAGTTCGGGGGATGCTTGAGCGCTTGCTCACCTATGGAATCGGACGGGGAATTGAGCGCTATGACCAATGTGATTTGGACAAAATGACATCCCGGACGCTAAACAAAGGCGGACGCTTTAGTCATTTGCTCGCAGAAGTCATCCAAAGCAAAGCTTTTCGTACCCGGCGCGGCGATTCATCGGGTGGTGTAGCATCGCGTGGTACAGGTATGATGCAAGATGAGAGGGATTATCATGTCACAGTCGATTGATCGCCGAATGGTGTTGCGTGGGTTTGGTACAGCGCTTTCTCTTCCACTCCTCGAGGCGATGATGCCACTCACAGCATTGGCGCAAAGTGGCACCAAGTCGAAGCATCCAGTTCGGATGGCATTTGTCTTCGTACCGAATGGCATCAACATGGAGCACTGGACGCCAAAAGCTGAAGGCAAGTTTTCGGATGTTCTTCCATCTGTACTGGCTCCGCTTGCCGATCTAAAGGCGAATGTAAACCTCCTCACTGGC
>JAURHZ010000277.1 GCA_030833025.1 Armatimonadota bacterium | reverse complement strand
CGAAGCGATAACCTGCAGATCGTGTAGCACCTGGGATAGTGCGCACTCTCGACACTGCCAATGCACCAGTAGAGTGGGTTTTGGCTTCAAGAACAAACCTTCTTGTTCCACCAGCAACCGCATCGAACTGATATGCGCCAGCTGAGCGAACACTAATTCGCTTTCCTGTAACCGTATCTGTCACAAACAGATCCATGTTTCGAGGAAGTGAGTTAGCGGATGGCCATTGAAGTAGTGTTGCACCAGCCCTGGATGTCTTTACAATCACACCCCAGCGAAGGTCATCCTTAGATCCAACGACCGAGTCAGCCAACCCCATCGACCGGCCAGAAACCTGACCATCGACTGTGAGGTACACAGAGTCCACACCGACAACCATTGGAGGCTTCACAGCATCAACCTTATTGTCGAATGCATCCGATGCACCTGGTGCAACACCAATGGTGTTATCCGTATCACGCAACTTGCCCTGAACAACGGCCAGCTGCAGTCTCCAGTCGTTTGATGACTTCGACTCAATCTTGCGTGTGATCACGTTGTTAAGGTCATCACGGCGGATCGTCTTCGAAGGCATCGGGCGTACACCACGGCTTGTTGGATACGTCAGGACCAACTTCAACGGTTGCGCTGTCGCATTACGGAACCAGTATCCAGCCCATGGCTTCAAGACACGAGTCTCGAAGTACTGACCACCACTATTGCTACCCGTGTATCCGAACAGGACACCAGATACCAAGTTCAGTTGAACAGCTTGCGTCATTGAGTAGACATTGCCATTTTCATCCTGAACCGATGCATTTTGGTAGATGTCAAGATCTACACCTGCAGCGCTTGGGTTTGATGGATTCGTAAACGGATGACCGATTAGGTTCCAACCAGGCGCCAAGCTCATCACAAACTCATTACCAGGGATTGCCGTACCAGTCTTGGCAACACTTGTGATTGCGCCAAACTTTACGAAGTAACCCTTACCGGTGTTCAGAGGGACATCTGCACCAGTGTTGTACTCAACACCAGTCCAGTCTGCGATGTTGAAGGCATTGTAGATCGATACGTCAGTTGCTGTACCTGCCACGCCATCGCCATCGTTGTCACCCGCCGAAGTCAGTCCGTAGATGTCCCGTGCCGTCGTGCCAGCATATTGGTATGGAACCGACACGAGCTGCAGACCATCACCGTAGACGCGTGGAGGTAGAAGTCGGAAGTTGACTGACTTCGTCTCAACCGCGGTAACAACTGTTGCCACAAGTTGAACTGGATCAGAAACCAGACCATTTTTCTCTACAACGACGACGTACTTTCCAGGAGAAACTCCGTCAACACGGAAGTTGGATACATATCCATTCGCAGTCGTCGCAGCTCCTGTGACCGTAGTGTAAGTAGGCGTTGTTTCTACAACACCACCGCGGTCTAAGTAAAACTTGACTGATGCGCCATCGATTGCGTTACCAAGGATTCCTGTAACGTTACCACTGATGGATCCCGGTGCCTGTGGAACCAGGCGGAGATCACCTGCGACAACAGGAGTGTTCCCCTGAACAGAGACTTGTACCGTATCGCTTCCATATCCCAGAGCCGTACCAGTGAGTGTATATCCACCAGCTGGCAAGAGGTTGGACGACGGTGTCGATGTGGTTGTGAGTGTGTAGCGTCCGTCTGCATCCGTCGTCGCGGTAGCAACAACAGCATTCGTTTCGGTCGATACTGCACTTACAAACGCTCCCTGAATCGGGTTTCCAGAGGTTCGGTTGATTACACGACCGCTCACAGGTTGTGGTGCACTTGGAAGGTAGAAGTCAATTTGTGGGTTCTTGTCTTCGCCAACCGTCAGAACGTCACGGCCATTTACAGTTGTAATCGTCGTCTGTGGTCCGAGTTTGAACCTGTCTGCCTGAGCTGCAGCAGTGATCAGCACTGTGCCATAGGCAGGGTTGTAGTTCGGGTTTGGAATCAGGTTTCCATCAGTGTCGTACGTATCTTGTGCATTACACAGGACAGCATATTCACCAATCAGAAGATCCTTGAGCTCGTAGGAGCCAGCTGGTATGCGAGCATCGGATGCATCACGGCTGATTGCCGAGAATACTGATGTCTTTCCATCAGGATTCAAGCGACGTGCCTGAACCTCGATGTTTGGAATCGCAGTTGCCTTATCCAAAGCGAGTACACCACCAGGTGTTGGAGCCGTTGTTGCGATGCTTGTCAGTTTTCCTGGGTTCGCACGCTTCATTACAAGAGAGATGTTCTTGCGACCGGTTCCGTGAACTACCTCTCCAGCTGTGTGCTGGGTGTAGTAGCCTGGTTTGTATCCATAAATTCCATAGATACCGCCGTCAATACCATCAATCTGGAAGAATCCACCAGCATCTGTGATAGCCGTACCAGCTGCAGGTGCTGTCTCTGCGGCAGCAACAGCACGTACGAGTGCATCAGCTACCGGCGACCCCTGCTCATCAACCAAACGTCCTGTCAAAGTCGCCGTTCGGAAACCCATCGAGTAGTTTGCAATCAGCTTGGCACGTTGTCCGCGCGTTGCAATGTTTACAGGTCCACCGCCAGCAGGCGTCCATGTGTACCAGTCATTACTGATCGATTCGATACCAAACGATGCGTAGGCAACCATTCCACCATTCGTGTTTGTTGATGTAATGATTCCTGCTCCGCCCGTGTTGTAGTTGAAGTCAGCCACCGCTCCAGCGATTGGAGCAACAACATCGTTCTTACCAAAACCAGATGGGTCGGCTGTACGGCTTGCATCACCAACGCCGCTTCCCGACACAAAGTATGTGTTCAAGAGTAAGGAGCGACCATTTAGTGGGAGATAGTTATACGTTGCACCGTCAGTGGTCTCACCGTATGCACTTGTAGCACCGGTTCCAGCCCACGAATCAGATGTCAAACGATTGGCGCTTGTTGCAGCAAGCGTTTGGCCGGCTGAATTGTCGGTTGTATAGGTGGCCTTCAACGTGTTCGTAAAGAAATCGTTGGCTTGACCATTACCCGCAAGTGCGAAACCGATGTCCTGACCACTAATCATCAAGCGTCCGCCGTTGGTAACGTACGTTCCCAACAGTGTTTGCGTCTTGAGATCAGTTACAGAACCTGGCCCGACAAACTGGTTACCTGAGAATGGTGATGACCATATTACTAAGCGGTTGTAGATCTTCGTCGTACGTGCTGTTCGCTCGCCCGCACGAGTATCTGCTGGTTGTGTTCCAGTTGCTGGAAGGTAGGCCTGCAGAAGTTCCGAGGGAACCGGTCCACGAGATAGAACACGCCAAATCGAGTAGCGTCCTTGCTCAGGAAGAGCATACGTAGCCCCATTAGACGCAGTTCTTGGTTGGAACTCAAGGATTTCGTCGTAGTAGGATCCAACACCAAGTGGATGAGGCATTCCAGGATTGACTACAGTCCCACCACGG
>JAURHZ010000276.1 GCA_030833025.1 Armatimonadota bacterium | reverse complement strand
CGAGTTTCTTTACTAAAAAAGATGGCAAACAAGCAGCTAACGTAGATAAGTTAATGAGCGCTCTTGAAGTTGCAAAAACCCGTCCACTGTGGCGAACTATTGTGGCGCTATCTATTCGCCATGTCGGGCCAACTTCTGCTCAAGCACTGCAAGCGCATTTTCATCCAGGCGGTCAAGCTTGATTTCGGCGATTGCATCTACAATACGCTCCGCAATACCAGCCATCGCTCCCGCAGGGCTAGGTGCCGTGGTTGAAACCCGTCCCGTGATTACCGGAATTTCAGCAATGTCGGCATCGAGGATTCGATCAGCCAGCTCCGGGAAGTCACGCACAGCACGTGCAACGCGTGCGGTGTCATCGGATGAAAGCTTCTCTCCACGTACCTTCTGAACGACGCGCTCCTGAAGCTCAGGCTCTTCATTCAGCTGGCGTAGGAAGCGTGCATGCTTTTCTGTGATCTGACCATCGGCTGGGCGGTTCGGACTCGAAACGACCTGCTCAGCAATAGCCTCTGGCAAGTCGAGAAGGTCTAGAAGATGCCCCACCATACGGTCGGAAAGACCAAGGCGCTGTGCCACTTCTTTGTTCGTACCCTGAATTTCTTCCTTGAGAACCTTGATTGCATTGGCTTTGTCAACCGGTGCAAGGTCTTCTCGCTGGAGGTTTTCGATGAGCTGTTCACTGCGGCGGTCGATGGCATCTGCAGGGCGAACAAGACATGGAACTTCCTCGAGGCCAGCTAGCTGGCTGGCACGCCAGCGACGCTCGCCCGTTACGATTCGGTAAGCATCCACACCCGCAAGAGGCACAACCGTAATTGGGTTTAGCACCCCATGTTGGCGCAAGGAATCCGCAAGTCCAGCAAGTCCGGTTTCATCAAAAACCTTCCGCGGCTGATCCGGGTCCTCGACGATTTTATTGATAGCGATGCGGCGTAGTTCCAATGAATGCTCCTGTGGCGAAGATCGTGTCGATACACAACACGCCTGCCATTCTACTCGGAAATTGAAGGGCTCCCCGGAAAGTCGGATGAGACAATTTCCGTAATTAGTTGGTGGGTGTACGACTAAGCGATGTCCACACCCACACTTGCAAAATAGTCTTTACTTCGATGCGATTGTCTTAGTGAACATGCATCAAAGGCTCAAAAGCTTGTCGGAAACCAACTTCCCGGTTACTTCGTAGCTAAAAATATCTCGGTACAACGTCAGGGCGGCATTTGAGCGACGGTCCCATTGATGCGTATCAGCAAGCTGTCTCGAAAGCGCTTCCGTGAGGTCGCCCTCAGCGGCACTTTCAGCCAATGTAAACGCCGCAGAATACCGCGTGTCACCATCTAAGATAGCGGCTGTACTAGGCCCACGATTCGAAACAACAGGGACTCCATGGGCTAGCGCTACCGTCATCGATGAACGGCGCGTTGAAATACCATCGGAGAATGGACACAAAAACGCATCCATACACATAAATGCATCCGAGACGCCGCGGGCATCAAGAATACCTGTTCGCACAACCGTCACCCCAGGGATGCCATCGGGTATCGCTTTGCCAATCCCCCCAACCGCCAGCAGCGTCAGAGGGCCAACCTCAGCGGCAGTTTTCGAGAGGACAGCCGCAAGACCATCGACACCTTTGGATATGTGAGGCATCCCGAAAACGCCAACAACAGTGACATCATCCGGCAAATGACGCGCGGCGCGGGCCTCGCTTCGTGAAATGCGAGGTGTCCCTGCACTCGAGCCGATTGGGATACATGTGACATCGACGCCCGAGCGCACGCGCTCTTCAATCTCGTTCATCCACGGCCCCGTAGAGACAAAGACCTGGTCTGCCTGCTTGAGCACCGATGCGTACATCGGGAGCTGCCACATCGACATAATCGTAAAGCGCCACGGCCAGGGCGGAACGTGGCGTTCATGAATCATCACGGCAAGCTTGACCTTGGGATTGACTGCCTTTATCCGCTTCCGGATGTTCATGAGAGCAAGATTACGCCCCCACTTGCCGTAGCAGAACGGGTTGTAGTGGATGTAGACGACATCGATACCTTGGCCTACCGCGGCGACAATGGCATCCACAACGGAGGTCGCTACTTTGGTCGACCAGCTTGGCTCTATCGTAACTCCGGGGATTTCTGCGTAGTCGCTCCCCGTTGGGACGAGACAGGTCACGGAATGTTCCGCAGCGGAAAGCGATTCTGCCATAAGGGCGGCGTGGTCCCCGATACCATCCACGACGGGTGGAAGCGCAGATGACACCATTAAGATGCGCAGCGACTTCACGGGCACGTTAGATGATGTCGGCAAAGGTCCGTTCCATGCTTCGGAAGACAGTGATGCCAGTAATCAGCATCACGATTGTGGTTCCGACTGAGATTGCGAGGAGGTTTCCACTTGGTAGTGGCGTTCCAAGGAGCGCTGCCCGCACGAGCTCAAGGTAACCAGACATCGGGTTGAGGAGCATAAACCAAACCAGCTTCCCGGTGTAGAGGGATGCCGGAACGATTACGGGCGAGCCCCAGAACAATAGCTGCACCATCACAGGGAGAATGTGTTGGACATCCCGGTATGGCACCGTCAATGCGGAGACCAATATGCCAGCCCCAATTGCGAGGAGCATAATTCCGAGCATCCCCACCGGAAACAACACCAGCATCGCGGTTGCTTTCACGCCGAGGATTACCGCAATGACCGCGAAGACTACTGTTGCGATGAGGGCATCGAGGAGTGCGCCAGGCACGACGGACAACGGAAGGATAAGTCTAGGGAAGAAAATTTTGCTGACGAGCTGTGTGTTTCCGACGAGACAGTTTCCGCTCTTCGTCAGGATTGCTTGGAAGAGGTTCCACGCGAGGAGGCTAGCGAAGGAATAGGCAAGCATTGGGACATCGCCAACTGGAAGTCGTGCAGCTTTGCCGACTACGCTAAAGATAATCGCGCCAAGGAGAGGCTGAAGAACAACCCAAATCACACCAAGGGCGGTCTGGCGATAGCGAAGCCGTATATCGCGCTTCATCAGCTCTACCAGAAGGTCGCGGTAGTGCCATACCTCAAGAAGATCCGCTGCGTGAAAGCGATTGGATGGTTCAATCGTCACCAATGGTTGCTGACTCAACATAAATGACAGTCCCAGGGGGATGAAATCCCATTGGTGACAATACCACGCACACCAGATGCAGAGGGTGTGTCAATGCTACAATCCGCGTTGTGAAGCAACGTCTACCACTTGCATTGCCATCCTGGCTGCCGCTCGCCTTACTTTTGATGACCGCTTTTCTTCTCCGTGTCATCGGAATCGACTGGGGCGCCCCCGTACCCGGCCGGCTTTGGTCATTCCACCCGGATGAAAGCCAGGTTCTTGTAGCGGCCCTTGATCTGAACATTTTTACCGGCAAGCTTGACAATGGCTTTTACAACTACGGTCAGTGGTACCTCCT
>JAURHZ010000275.1 GCA_030833025.1 Armatimonadota bacterium | reverse complement strand
TATTCCGTCGCTCAGCAACAATTGGAATCGTGACCATTTCCGCAAGCTTGCCGCCATCATAGCCACAGAAGCCGATGGTTGTTGCACCGACATCATTCGCCACTTTGACCGCTTCCAGGACATTTTTGGAATTGCCTGAGCCAGAAATGGCAATTAGCACATCACCCTTGCGGACCCATGTTCGGGCTTGTCCAGCAAAGACATTCTCAAAGGATGTGTCATTGCCCCATGCGAGAAGCAGTGCTGGGGAATCTGTCAGGGCAACGACCTCGAATGGCTTGCCACCATCGAGGTAAATATTTTTTTGGAAGTCGCAGACGAGGTGTGAGGATGTCGATCCTGACCCGCCATTGCCGCACAGAATCAGGCGGCGGTCTTCCTTCCAGGTTGTGAAGAGCAGCTCGGTGACATTTTCCAAAACGCTTCTATCAAGGCTGTCCAGCAGGGACTTCAGGACGTTGAGGTAGGAATCGATGTAATTGGCTACACCATTGGTAGCATCCGGTAGCTGATCTGCCATATTGTTTCTCCTGCATATCGTACCGCCCGCAAGCAGTCTATGCGCCACTCTATAGATGCACGTAAGCTTGGCTAGGTTTCTACCTACAATGCACTAACCCTGTGTATACTCAAAAAGCCTATGTCAAAGTTGCTGGAACCCTTCTTTTTATGGCTCGCGACCGCTGGTCCGCTTGCCTATGCCGCCATCTTTGGCATTGTCTTCGTGGAAACCGGCGTTGTCGTCTTCCCTTGGCTTCCCGGAGACTCATTGCTATTTGCGGTTGCTGCCATTGCTGCTCGGCCAGATAAACCCCTCGATGTTGCCATTCTTGTCCCCGTGGTCATAATCGCTGCGCTTGTCGGCGACAATGTCAACTACCACATCGGGAAATTTCAAGGACGTCGTATCTTTGACCGTGGTAACTCCAAGTTCTTCAACAAGAAAAACCTTGAGAAGACAGAAGCGTTTTTCGCCAAGCATGGTCCCAAGGCCATTATCCTAGCCCGCTTCGTACCAGTCGTCAGAACACTAGCACCGTTTGTTGCCGGGATGGGCGTTATGCCGTACTCCCGCTTTCTGACATTTAGTGTGCTGGGTGCGGTTGCTTGGGTTGGCGCCTGTATGCCTCTTGGGTACATTTTCGGGAATATACCGACGGTCAAAAAGAACTTCGAGCTGGTCGTGGTTGCGATTGTACTTTTGAGCATCGTCCCGATGATTATCGAAGTCATCAAAGAGCGCAAGGCTCACAAGCAGGCTGGCTAACGGATTCGACTCAGCTTATTCGTTGCCTAACCAGCCAACGGTACGGCATTCGCCTCATTCGAGCTTGTCGTGGTTGCAATTGTGCTTCTGAGCATCGTCCCGATGATTATCGAAGTCATCAAAGAGCGCAAGGCTCACCAGTCAGCTAAGTAGTTTGTCGCTGATTCGGTGATCGACTAGTGCTTGCTTCTTCGATGGAGGAGAAACGGTAATAATCCGAATCCTCCAAGCACTAACAGCGCCGCACTCGATGGCTCCGGGATCATGGTCGTAGTCCTATGGCCACGAGGGAGCGTTGCCCCAATTGCCCAAAGCCAGGGGGAGACATTCTTTTTTGATGTTCGTTCAGGTTCTGCTGCAAGTCCCAGTGGCAGGATGTTGTACGGCGCGGGCTTGTACGGGGACTCAAGTGAAATCGGAGGGTCGGAAGGCACCGGAAGGTTCAAAACCGTCGCAGCGCTCTGACTCTCAGGAAGCGGGCTCAGCGTCACCGCTGGACGACTGATATCCAGCTGAAACGCCTCTGCACCGCTGCCTTCACGTGGCGACATCGGCATAATGGGAAGGTCTTTCCCAAGCGGATTCGTACACTTCCACTTCAGCCACGCCTTGCCATCCCGCGTCATCCAAACTTGCGACCCTTTTGGCAACATCTGACGAACCGGATATACCTCGCCACTTATCCTACGGCCATACGTGACCACCGCCTGCGCTTTTGGCAGCGGACGGAGAACCAATGCATCTTTTACAAATGCAGGAATACGCTTTGCATCGACGCCAAAGTGCTTTGCATATGCATTTAGCAGCTTAGGATCTGCTTCGAGACGTCGCGCCAAATCTGCAGCTGTCGTACTTGGCACACGCATAAAGGCATCTCGTTCGCCTGGTGGCGGTGATGCGATGCGTAACGCACGTCGTTCGCCCGTGGGGTCAGCCTGGGCTCCAACCGCCAAGGTAACGCCAAGTAGCAACAAGAATGTGCCACTTCTGCGATCCATCATGAGCGGATCTCTTGCACGATGGCAGGGACATCCGTTGGGACATCTGAAATCACAACAATATTGGTTAGCACATGCTCTGCATCGTTAGCAGCTGCATCCAATGCAGCATGTACTGTAAATAAGACATCACCAGCTGTAACCGAATCCCCAACGTGGACATGAGTCTCAATGCCAACACGATGATCAATGGCATCTGTTTTCACCGTGCGGCCACCGCCAAGTCGAACAATACAGTCACCGATAGCTCGAGCTGGGATGCGGGCAATGTAGCCAGAATGCTTCGCAGTGACGTGCTTGATAACCGGCGCGGATGGAAATCGATTGGTGTCATGAAGAACACGCGTGTCGCCGCCTTGTGCAGCGATGACGGATTTGAAAGCATCGAATGCTGCACCTGACTCCAACACTGATTGGACACGGGTAGCAGCGGCTTCCTCTGAAATGCCTTCCGCCATCATTAATGCATTTGTTGCAAGCGCTAAGCTGAGTGTTGAGAGGCGCGTATCTGCACCCGATGCCGTAGCTGGGTTTAGGAGTTCCACCACCTCGATGACTTCAAGGGAATTGCCAGCCATTTTCCCAAGGGGCTGGTCCATGTCCGTTACCAACGCCTGAACACGCTTGCCATGGAGCTTGGCGATGCGAATAAGTGCATCTGCAAGGATACGGGCCTCCGCCAGCGTTGGAAGAAAGGCGCCATCTCCAACTTTGACATCGAAAATGAGATTCCCAGCGCCGCCAGCAAGCTTCTTGGACAGAATGGACGACACAATCAACGGAGTTGACTCGACGGTCCCTGTGACATCACGAAGTGCGTAAAGAATGCCATCCGCAGGGGCGAGCGACTTGCTTTGCCCCGCGAGCGCACCACCGAACTGAAGCGTTTGCGCCTGTAGCTGTTCGCTCGAAAGGTTAACCGTAAGCCCCGGTATGGACTCGAGCTTGTCAAGCGTCCCACCTGTGTGACCAAGCCCACGACCGCTCATCTTGCAGACCTGCTGGCCACACGCCATGAGGATTGGCACAACGATTAACGATGTCTTATCACCGACGCCACCGGTGGAATGCTTATCGATGATGTTGAACGGGTCAGTCCACGAAAGAACCTCACCAGAATTGGCCATCGCTGCCGTGAGATCGGCGGTTTCCTGATCGGTCATCCCATTCAAGACGATAGCCATAAGGAGAGCGCTGGTTTGGTAGTCGGGGATACGCGT